>JBCBZU010000283.1:0-3714 GCA_039815165.1 Pseudomonadota bacterium | reverse complement strand
GCGCCGCAATTCGGTACGTTTAATATCGGGACCGACATCGTTAAGGATTAAACTATCGATAGGGGTGTGAACCATAGAGGCTAAAATCATTCCAATAAGGCCGCCCATGGATGTTCCGATAAAATGTATGCGATCAATGTGCAGATGCGCAAACAGTGCATTAATGTCGGAACAATATTGAACGAAATTATAATTTTCTTTATTGCCAAACCAGTCACTATTGCCGCGCCCGACAATATCCGGGCATATGACCCGATAACGCTTGCCCAAGTGGCGGGCAAGAACGTCAAAGTCATGGGAAATACGAGTAACGCCGTGAACACAAATAACGGTAATATCGCTTTTTGGATTGCCCCATTCCCGATAGTACAGGCGGTGAAAGCCCTCGTTGCTGACCCCTAAATAGTAGTGGTCCTTGGTATTTGGCATAGAGTCTCTGGCGGACTTGCGAGGCTGGTCGGATTCGCGTTTATGTAAAAATTTATCGATAAACATAGTCTATGCCTGTTGTTAAACCCTTAAGGCTATCGTGCCTACCTTGCGGATAGTTTGCGAATAGTAGCGCGACCTCTTGTTTAGAAATGTCAACAGCCTGTGGTGTAAACATAGCGTTTCTGTCAATTTGCCCACCAAACCTTGCTTTTTCTTTATGCCACTTTATCGTTACTGAGCAGCGCTATTACTGATTTTTAGAAAAGGGCAGGACGTTATCGCTGTCTTCGTCTTCGCTATCTGCCTTGCGCGCTTCATTGAGCTCCTGCAAGTATTTTGCAAGTGCTTTACGGGCTTGCTTGTCTGATTCAAACAGATGAGGCGCTACTTTGCGTTTCTCTAATGCCTTGCCTAATTTCATGCGCAAGAAGGCACCCGTTGAGTAGCGCGTACAGCTGGTATAAAACTGCTCTTCCATTCTGGCGATCATTTGCGCGTGGTAATCGATAATCAGTGGGTCAATATAGACGCCATCGTAATTAACCACCATGGCGAAGCGATTGCCCGTGCTGTGAAATAAATCTTCGACCACGTGCTCTATGCGGCTAACGTCGTCTTTGCTGCGAATTTGGTAGCCTTCAAGGTTCATAAAGGCCGTATTGCGTTCGGGATCAAAACTAATCCGCTCGTTTAACTCTCTTTCTAGCAAGAGTTCACTGAGCTGCATGGGCTCTTCAAAGAAAATACAGCGATCCATGGTGCAAGGGCGGTTAATAATAGGTTTAAAATCCATATGGGCGAGAATATCCTTGTCGATATCAATGCCAGGGGCTACTTCCGTCAGTTCTAAACCGTTGTAGCGTAGTTTAAACACACAGCGTTCCGTCACATAGTAAACCGGCTTTTCATTGATGGCGGCGAGCTTTCCGTTAAAGGTAATTTGTTCTACATTACTGACGAACTTGCGGGTTTTACCTTCTTTGATAATCTTTAACAAGCCGTCTTCAACAGCAACCTCCAAGCCGCCAACGGTAAAGGTGCCGGTAAACACTAACTTGCGGGCATTTTGGCTGATGTTAATAAACCCTCCGGCCCCGGCGATTTTAGGGCCGAACTTGCTGACGTTAACGTGGCCAAACTGGTCCACTTGCGCGAGGCCCAATGCCGCCAGATCCAGGCCGCCACCATCGTAGAAATCGAACTGTTGATTCTGGTCGAGCAGGGCATCCATATTTACCGAGCAACCAAAATTTAAACCACTTTGTGGAAAGCCGCCAATGACTCCAGGTTCAGCGGTCAGGGTGATAAAGTCCAACACTTTTTCCTCATTGGCAACAGCGGAGATACCCTCTGGCATGCCAATACCGAGATTCACCACACCGCCCATAGGCAGCTCAAAGGCACAGCGTCGGGCAATGACTTTGCGTTCGTTAAGTGTTAAAGCGTCTATATCATTCAGCTCGGCGCGTATCTCGCTGGTAAAGGCAGGGTTGTACTCAGTGCCATAGGTTTGGTGGTGATTTTCGGGTTTCGCAAGCACTACACAGTCCACCATAATGCGGGGAATTTTGACCAGACGAGGGTTTAAGGACTTGTTCTGTGCAATACGCTCTGTTTGCACAATCACCAAACCATTGGAGTTTTTTGTTGCCATCGCAATGGCTAAGTTGTCCAGGGTTAGCGCTTCTTTTTCAAGGGTCGTGTTACCGCGAGGATCAGAGGTGGTGCCCCGTAAAAAGGCAACATTGATGGGAAAGGTTTTGTAGTACAGCCATTCCTCGCCATCAAGGGTCATTAATTCAACCAAATCTTCGGTGGTCACATCATTGAGTTTGCCGCCTTGTTGTCTTGGGTCGACAAAGGTACCCAAGCCCACTTTGGTCAGAATGCCGCCGCGGTGGGCAGCAACATCGCGAAACAATTGGGTGATGGTGCCCATGGGAAAGTTGTATGCCTCGATCTCATTGGCAGTGGCCATTTTGGCAATCTGAGGAACCAGAGACCAATGCCCGCCAATTACCCGTTTGATTAAGCCCTTGTGGGCCAGGCGGTTGGCACCCCGGTTAGCGCCGTCACCAGGCGCAGCGGCAAATACCAAAGTCAGGTCTCGGGGAGAGCCTGTCTCCAAAAAACGTTTTTCAAGGGCAGCAATGAGGTCTTCGGGGGTGCCGGTCCCCACGAAACCGGACAAACAGAGGGTGTCCTCATCTTGTATCAGTGCTACAGCATCGTCTGAAGAAACCAATTTATTTTTCATAGTTGGCCTAGCCTGTTAAACGATTGTTGTTGGGTGCTTCTGTTGTTAGCCTGGCATGACTTTTCTGACTTTTCGCTGAGGCGAACATGACCAGGGATAACACTGTCAATACCTAGTCCCTTTCCTTTAACCAATCGACGATTCCTTTACCCAGTATGCCTTGGGATTTACCGCTAACAAACACGCCCACATGACCACCGGGTAAGGGTAGGTCGGTATAGTCGCCAGAGCCTACACACTGCTTGAGGGCCATTGAGCACTCCGGCGGAATAATATGGTCATTCAAAGCGTAGATGTTAAGTACGGGCATGGCAATATTGTTGAGATTAACGACCTTGCCATCCAACTCAAACTGGTTGTTAATGAGTTTATTATCCTGGTAGAGATCTTTAAACCACTGCTTGGCGGCTTCTCCTGGATGATCCGGACGGTCCGCAAGCCATTTCTCCATGCGCAGAAAATTTAACAGTTTTCTCTCGTCATGGGCAATATCCAATAGGTCAATATTGTACTTGGTCAAGGATTTTACCGGGGTAATCAGCTGAAACACCATGCCCATTAGCTCGCCGGGCATATTACCGCAGGCGTCAACCATTAAGTCAATATCGTGAGAGCCTAAATTACGAGTCCACAGGTTGATATAGCCATGTTCTGCCCGCTGATCGCGCTGGTCACCATGAAAATCCACTGGCGTAATGCTGGTGATAAGATTGTTCACATTCTCAGGCTGTACAGCAGAGTAGCAAATAGAAAAAACGCCACCTTCGCAAACACCTAAAATATTGACCTTTGGTATACCCTGTTGTCGTTTAATGAATTCAACGCATTCATGAAGATAGCCATGAATATAATCCTCCAGTTGCAGCCAGCGGTCAGCGCGACTGGGCGTGCCCCAGTCCACCGCATAGACATCGACCCCTTTTTCAAGAAGATTTTTGATTAACGAGCGGTCTTCCTGTAAATCGGTCATGGTATAGCGACCAATTAGGCCATAGACGATGATCACCGGAACCGTAATGGTTTTT
>JBCBZU010000136.1:0-6154 GCA_039815165.1 Pseudomonadota bacterium | reverse complement strand
TCCTAAGCTGGGTATGATGATACTGTAATGGCATATTACCAACAATGCGGTTAATTGTCCCCATCATTACTTAATACCAAAACAGCTTTTGGCAGTGAACGGTTGACCATTGTTTATTGGCGGTTAATATGCCCATTCACAGTGCCTGTCGCTTACTAGAGCTTACCGGATGCCAGCGCAAATAAAGCCTGCTTTTTGAATATCAGCCCGCGATTAATGTCCCATTGAACAATATGGGCGAAAAGGTCATCCAAGTTTATGGTTAACAAGTAAGTTATCAGATAAATAGCCCTTGAGTTGACCAATCAAAAAGAGTGCTTGCCGGTGATATCGACCGATGATTCTATCAACACCCCCAGTAACCCTACAAAGCCCCATCCGCGTCTATGGGTTGAGACAAGATCCCAGGGCCTCTATATCAAGCCCGCTGACTGCTATATCGACCCGATGAGGCCGGTGGATAAGGCCATTATTACCCACGGCCATGCCGACCACGCCCGCGCCGGTCACCACACGGTTTATACGACACCACAGACCATGGCGATCATGGCCTGTCGTTACGGGGCGGAGCATGCCAAACACCAGCACTGCCTGAGCTATGGCGAGCAGCATGTTTTAAATGGCGGCGTGTGTATAAGTCTATACCCCGCAGGCCATATTCTTGGCAGTGCACAAGTACTTGTCGAATACCAGGGCAGTCGTCTGGTGGTCTCGGGTGATTATAAGCGCCGTTATGATCCAACCTGTTGTGGCTTTACGCCGGTGCCCTGCGATGTTTTTGTCACAGAGGCAACCTTCGCCCTGCCCGTGTTTTCACACCCGCCCATCGAGTCTGAATTACAGCGACTGTTACACTCGGTGGCACAATTTCCAAACCGTTGCCACTTGATTGGTGCCTATGCCCTGGGTAAGTGTCAGCGACTGATCGTGGGTTTACGGGACTTGGGTTACCACCAGCCCATCTACCTTCACGGCGCCTTGGTCAAGCTATGCGAGTTATACCAGGACTGGGGTATTGAACTGGGTGAGTGGCTAAAAGTCAGTGAGGTTGCGGATAAACAATCCTTAGCGGGAGCAATAGTGCTGGCGCCGCCATCTGCATTGGCCGATAAGTGGTCAAGAACATTGCCCGATGTGCTCACCGGCATGGCATCGGGCTGGTTGCAGATACGCGCCCGCAGCAAACAGCGACGGGTTGAATTGCCACTGGTTATTTCTGACCACTGCGACTGGCCCGAACTTTTACAAACCCTAGAGGATGTCAATGCACCAGAGATATGGGTAACTCACGGCCGCGAGCAGGCGCTGGTATACCAGGCTAAACGCTTGGGCTACCGGGCGAGTGCATTATCACTGCTTGGCTACGGTGAAGACGAACACGAGTAAACCCTTGTGTATGGGGCCGCGAAAGCTTGGATCTTCTCTTGCGACGGGTACAGGCCATTTGGGACGGCCATTTGGGCCAGGCATGTGGCAGGGACAGGCATGTGGGGGGCCATTTGGGACAGGCACGGCCATTTGGGACAGGCATGTGGGACAGGCATGTGGGACAGGCATGTGTGGCAGGGACAGGCATGTGATGTTGCAGGGATGTTGCAGGGACAGGCACGTGGCAGGCAAGTGGGACCAGGCAAGTGGGACAGGCATGCAGAGCCAAGGCATGTAGAGCCATTTAGGACAGGCAAGCACTAAAAAGTTTTATTCTTTGGAGGCGCCCACCGTTTATGAAAGCATTTTCCGAACTATTGGGAAGGTTGTACTTTACCAGTGGCAATCATGCAAAGGCGAAAATTATTCAGGATTATCTCGCGGCGACGCCGGATCCCGATAGGGGTTGGGCATTGGCGGCAATCGCCGGCGAGCTGCAATTTGACTTGTTTAAACGCAAATTAATTAAAGAGCTTATCGTCGCCCGTGTCGATCCTTATTTATTTGACTTATCATACGATTATGTGGGCGAGCTCAGCGAGACCGTTGCTCATTTATGGCCAAGCGCGGATAAGGTCGTAAAAAAACCGCTGCCTGGCCTTGCAGACCTTGTGGATAGCTTTTCGTCGGCCAATAAACAGGATATTGCGGCACTGCTGAGCACTTTATTGGATAACATGAATGCGCCAGAGCGTTGGGCATTGCTTAAATTGGGAACAAGAGGTTTGCGCGTGGGCGTATCGGCCCGTTTTCTTAAAAAAATTCTCGCCGACTACGGGAATAAGGATATCGCCGCAGTCGAAAAAATCTGGCATGGTATAGAGCCTCCCTATACAGACTTACTGCACTGGTTGGAAAATAAAAAAGAGCAACCTGACTTTTCTGATAAGGCGGTCTTTTATCCGGTAATGCTTGCCCACCCTATCGACAGCGCTAACGTAGAGAGCATACACCCCGATGACTGGTTGGCTGAATGGAAATACGACGGGATACGCGTGCAGTTGGTCAGTCATCATGATGCTACGGTACTGTTTAGCCGCAGTGGTGATGATATTAGCCACAGTTTTCCCGATATTGTTCACTGCTGTCCCTTTAAGGCGGTACTCGATGGCGAACTATTGATTAAGCGCGATCAGCAAATTGCTCCATTTAATGATTTACAGCAACGGCTTAATAAGAAAAAACCCAGTAAAAAACACCAGCAGGACTATCCTGCCCATATTATTTTTTACGATGCGCTAAAAATAGAGACCACCGACTTAAGTCAGCAGACGCTTGTCGAAAGACAAGCACAGCTCGCAAGCTTACTCCAGCAAAACCATGATCCCCGTTTTAGCTTTTCAGAGAGTTTATCCTTTGCAAATCTAGAGGCACTCACTGCATTGCGCAAACAGGCGGATTCAAGAACGGGTAATCATGTGATTGAAGGTTTAATGCTCAAGCGTAAACGCAGTCTATATGTGCCCGGCCGACCCAAGGGACAGTGGTATAAGTGGAAGCGAGATCCCTTAGTGGTTGATGCCGTTATGATGTATGCACAGAGAGGTCATGGAAAACGGTCTTCTTTTTATTCTGACTATACCTTTGGTTTGTGGCAAGAGGATCAGATTTTGCCCATTGGTAAAGCATACTCAGGTTTTACTGATGCAGAATTAAAACAACTGGATCGTTGGGTCAGAGAAAATACCATAGGCCGTTTCGGGCCCGTAAGGGAGGTTGATAAAGCGCTGGTGCTGGAGGTGGCCTTTGATTCTGTTCACCCATCATCGCGACACAAGTCAGGAGTGGCTTTGCGGTTTCCACGTATTCATCGTATTCGCTGGGACAAACCATCGTCAGAGGCAGACGTGCTTAGCACTTTAAAAAAGTACTTATAAAGTGAGACCTTTGCACGAAAGCCATTTTGCTCTTATGCGGAGTTAAAAATGTACTCAATCGGTCATTTATTACCTGTAAACTCCCTCTTTCCGTGCATTTTTGCTTTGCCTAAAAGCAAAATTATCTTCCGTGCAAAGGTCTCACATTATTAGATAATGTAAAACCAGAGAGCGCAGACAACAGCGCACAGCCTCGCGGGAAAGCCTTAGGAAAAAATCGTTTTTACCCTGAGCAGTGGATTTGCCTGGCTCTGTGTTGCCAAGGTTTTTTTTGGGCTAAGCCCCACTTTTGGTGACAACAACCCAGCACCATTGATACCTCTTTACGCCACCGGTATTTTGGCTATGTTCAGAAAATAGGCGAAATTCTCTTCTGCCAGGTTTATGGGCCGACAGTCCTAAGGTATAATCTCCGGCCTTTTAGGCCGAGGTTGTCTATAATTTCCTCAGCCCATGACATCGTTTGTAAGGTTTCTTGACCATGCCCATTTACGAATACCGCTGTAAAGCCTGTGACCACACTTTGGAAGCGTTGCAGAAAATCAATGAAGAGCCTTTAAGCTATTGCTCAAAGTGCGACCAGGATGCACTGGTTAAAAAAGTATCCGCCCCTGCATTTCGCCTATCGGGCAGTGGCTGGTATGAAACGGATTTTAAATCCTCCAATAAAAAGAATTTGGCCGGTGATGTGGCCACAGCGGATACATCCGCAGCAGCAACAGCATCATCCCCCACAACACCAGAGAAGGGTTCAACCAAGAGCGCTTCTACAACATCAACACCGTCTACTTCAAGCTCGACAACAAGCAGCGAGTAGATCCAGGACTTCTATTTAGGAATTTGTTTATGCGCAGTCATTACTGTGGTGCTATTGGCACTGACCATATCGATCACACTATCACCTTGTGCGGTTGGGTTGATCGTCGTCGTGATCATGGGGGCGTGATCTTTATCGACTTGCGAGATCGCGATGGCATTGTTCAGGTGGTTTTTGACCCGGACGGTAAAGACAATTTTGCACTGGCCGACAAGGTGCGTAGTGAATATGTGCTGCGAGTGAGCGGTAAAGTGCGCGCCCGCGATGGGGCGACGATTAATCCCAATATGGCCACCGGCGAAATCGAGGTATATGGCACCGCCCTGGAGATATTGAGCGTGGCAGCAACGCCGCCTTTTCCACTCAACGAACACAGTGCAGTGGGGGAAGATGTGCGGCTTAAATATCGCTATTTGGATTTGCGCCGCCATGAGATGCAGCATAATTTGCGTTTTCGCTCCCAAGTGACATCGGCTATTCGCCACTATTTGGACAGGCATGAATTCCTCGATATTGAAACACCCATCCTCACCCGCGCCACCCCTGAGGGCGCCCGTGATTATCTGGTTCCCTCGCGTACTCATGAGGGCAAATTCTTTGCCTTGCCGCAGTCGCCACAGATTTTTAAACAGTTGTTGATGGTGTCGGGCTTTGATCGCTACTATCAAATTGCCAAGTGCTTCCGCGATGAAGATCTGCGCGCAGATCGCCAGCCAGAATTTACTCAGATCGATATCGAAACCTCGTTTATGAGCGATCAACAAATTATGGCCGTGACCGAGGGCATGATTGTCGAGGTGTTTAAAGAGCTTATGCAGGTGGACCTGGGTTCCTTTCCGCGTATGCCCTATGCCCAAGCCATAGCCAAATACGGTTCCGACAAGCCCGATCTGCGCATTCCTCTAGAATTAGTGGATATTAAAGACCTGATGACCGACGTGGAGTTTAAAGTCTTTTCCGGTCCCGCCAATGATCCCAAAGGCCGGGTTGCCGCCCTGTTAATTAAGGGCGGTAGTGACAAACTCAGTCGCAAGCAGATTGACGACTACACCAAGTTTGTGGGTATCTATGGTGCCAAGGGTTTGGCCTATATTAAAGTCAACGATAGCGCAGATATCGAAAACGGCTTGCAGTCACCCATTGTTAAATTTTTACCCAACGCTGTGCGCTCTGGGATTATTGAACGCCTCGCTGCCGAAAACGGCGACCTTATCTTTTTTGGTGCCGATAAAGCCACCATTGTGTCTGAATCCTTAGGCGCACTGCGCTGCAAGCTGGGTGAAGATTTATCGCTTTACACCTGCGACTGGGCGCCGCTGTGGGTTGTCGATTTTCCCATGTTTGAGAACCTTGAACCCGAAGGCGACAACGCCGCCTGGACTGCCCTGCACCACCCCTTTACCGCACCCTCATGCACACCAGAAGCCCTTGCAGCCAAGCCGGGTGAAGCCCTGTCTATTGCCTATGATATGGTGCTTAATGGCACAGAGTTGGGGGGTGGTTCGGTGCGTATCCACGATCGTGCAATGCAACAAACTGTGTTCGACATACTGGGTATTGGTGAGGCCGAGCAGCGTGAGAAATTTGGCTTCTTACTGGATGCTCTGCAATACGGAGTGCCGCCCCACGGAGGCCTGGCCTTTGGTCTTGACCGATTAATTATGCTGATGACAGGCAGTGATTCTATTCGCGATGTGATTGCCTTTCCGAAAACCCAAACCGCGGCCTGCGTGATGACCGATGCGCCCGGTGCCGTTGATCGCAAGCAGTTGCGCGAATTGAATATTCAGCTGAACGAGAAGCCTGCGGCAGGTAAACACTAAGTAGTCCTTGCTGAAACATCCAGGGCAGTGCTTTTCAGATTTAACGAGTGTCTGTCCGGATTTATGTGTCCGGATTTATGATGTGTCGCCAACGCTTCAATTCCAATTCCAAGGAACTGTACGTGCCTTTTGAGATAACCACTGAAGCACATCTTAAAATTACCGTTCCAAAATTAGGGGATAAAAAAAAGATATTGGATTTATCTGAG
>JBCBZU010000314.1:0-3383 GCA_039815165.1 Pseudomonadota bacterium | reverse complement strand
GGGCAGCATGGACGATGCCAGGGGTGAGCAGGTGCAAGAGTGGCTGCTGAAAATGCCCCCCGAACTCGCGGCGAGTGGCGTCCGTGAACTGTATCAACAACTGGCCGACAAAACCCCCGAGCTGCGGGATTGGGTCGATCAGCAAATGCTGGCCCTGGTCCGCCGCATGCCCCCCGCGGTGGCAGCGGTGTTTTTAGCCTTGATTGACCCTGCAAAAGCGGCAGAGATCCTTAAAGCCCTGTATCCCAAAAACCTGAACAGCACCGCGTGGATAATCGACGCGATGCTGGCAGATGCCGACGGCCCCAGTGCCATACAAGCAGCGGCAATACTGACTGGCATAAGCGACGATAATCACGTGGCGGAGATTATCAAGCGCTTACGCTTTACCAGTGCAGGCACTGCCTTAAGCCTAATGGATGAGAGTGTCGCCATTGATAAAACTTTGCAACTCAATGCCCAGGAGCTCGCCCCGATATTGGGCCATATGGAAGACGTGGATCGCGCGGCCACTCTCGTGGCCAGTTTGGATGATGGCACCATTGCGGATATTTATATGTTTGCGGGTTATAGCGTTGATATTATCGAGTCATTAATGACCTTGCGAGGTGGCAGCAACAACGCCCTCGAGCGCGTACTCACCACCACCATTGACCGGGACCTTGGCTTAATCACGCAAAACGATGTAGACAGTTTAACAACAACCATGGCCGTGCAGTTACCAAATGGGCAGTGGATCGATAGCCCAGGGGAGGTGATCAATGGCCAATCTGTTTTTATCGCCACTATTACCAAGAGTTTAGATGGATTTTTAAATCAGGGGCCGAGGCGGGTGATGGCAGTCGAAGTCAATGGGCAACTACAATACCGCTTTGCAGATGAAAATGGTGAGATGATTGCCGATGTCGCAGTGGTTTATCGAGGCGACGGTAAGTGGGGAGCCTTACCGCTCTCCGATGCGGCCGTTAGCGACTATACCTTGCAGTTAATGCAGTCGGCAACACCGGCAGAAGGCACAACCATTGCCTTGCAAACAGGTGAAACCCTGGCAGACTTTATCGCGACAGCACAGTCTGCCAGTACCATCCAGTACAATAACAACCCCTTTGCTTTGGTTGGCGAGATTTACCAGCCCCCTGGCACTTTTACAACGCCAACCGGCCCTCTACCACTCGACAATACCTGGGCACCCAACCCATTAACAGATATTCGCGCGAGCATAGCCAATCTTGATCCGGCAAGTGCAACTCTCGATCAAGCTCTGGCGTTATTATCCGCTATAGGATCACTCTCTGAAGATCAGGCGCGCTATTTACATACTGAGGAAAAAATTGCTGTATTGAAAGTGCTTGATGCATTGGAAATAAGTGCGACTGGTAAGGCATTACATTATTTGTCTATTGGCCTTGGCACCAATGATAATATCGATGCATATGCGGCATCATTACCACCGGATATTGCCATATTATTTAAAGATCAAAAAGATGCTATTTTTAATCAGTTGCAAGCACAAGGTATTATTGATCAGCTAAAAAATTGGGCATCTATCGATATTGATGAAAAAGCTAATATATTAAATAAAGTAATCGATATTGTAGCTCAAATTTATGATCTGCAAGGATTAAACTTTCAAGTCATAGCAAATAGGTATTTAATAATGGCCGATGGAACTCGTGCTGCAGCTGCGTATTTTTCTGAGGAAAATATAATTCAAATTACACTAAACGCTATTGATTCAATGGAACCTGTTAAAGCCGTGAGTAATATAATTCATGAAATGACCCACGCTTGGCAATATAGTTTAGTCAAGAAGTTAAACGGTAATGTTTTGCCAAATACCGATACTTGGTATGAGTTTGCACTCCTACTACGCGCCTCTTACAGTGATTTAAACTCCAGCAATGAAAGTGGGCATTATAGATATCGATGGCACGAAGTGCATGCCTATGCGATTGGCGACGGTATTAGTGTGATGACGGCAGATATATTAAATATCGGTTATTATTCAGATAAAAATGGTTTGATAAATTATTATCAGCCTTCAATTGTCAACAACACAGACGTTACTCTACAGCAGACATTAGATGATCTTGCTAAAGGCGATTACAATGCCGCTTATGCGTATATAACCAATAGTTCCTATGAAAAAGGAGCCGAACTGCTATTGCAGGCTTATCAAGATTTTGACGCCAAGGTAGCCGCCAATATTTTAGTTCAGGCGCCACTTCAAAAGTCCATAAATATAGTAGCGAGTTACATAAGCTCGACAGCACGAGTCGATATATTGTTAGCTGCATTGAATCAAAGCCCTGCAAAACTTGCAAATATTATGACTGCAATTGGTACTGGCGTGCCGGACATAGGCGGTGATATTTTATTGGATGTTATACAGCTTTCTAAAAATAGTGAAGGGGAGCCAAATATAGATGCGGCCGCAAAAATTATTGAATTTACAGCTACTTTTCCTGAACCCGGAATACAGTTGCTTTCCTGGTTAAACGCATCGCAATGGCATAGCAGCGGGCAGCAACCACTAACTAATGCTTATTCATTAGTTATCATGCAAAAGTTACTCAATGCCAATATTTCAAATCAACTTAATGTGATGGCAGCAGGATTACTTCTTAATGAATTATTCCAAACTCAACAGCAACAGGTACAAGCATTTTTAGCTAGTTTATCGTCAGATCAACAAACAGCAATCAATAGTTATCAAACTAATGCAGTCGCGTTTTATGCCGATGGCGCACCTGTATTGGCCAAAGAAATCTTGGCGGCTCTTCCTTTAGATTTTGCCACCACACAAATGCTGGACGCCCAAAAAAGTGGCGATACTAAGCGGCAACAAGCAGCCTATCGCTTACTTCTGGGCGATGATAGAGCGCACTCAACTAATATTGCCGTTGCCATGTCAAAACAAAGCAGTAACACAACGGCTGATTTTATTTATGGTGCTTTATTATCGTCTAATGATCTATTTAACGATAGAACAACGGCGGCAACCTGGCTACTGAATATGACGAGCACTAAAGTATCCACTATTCTAAAACGACTCACCAGCCTAAGCGGCTCAAATGCCATGAGTCAGGTGTTAGTACAAGCAATGCAGTCATTACTTGGCCCTGGCCAAGTACTTGACAATAAAATAGTGCAAGCGGCTTTGTAACTATTAACCTGGCAATCAAATAGTTCGTCCTGAACTATTTGATTGACGCCATTGAAAATTGGCGCAACTGTGCGAAGCTGCTTGATTTTCAATGGCTTACATCGGCTACGCCGATGGCAGGACATCCTTGTCCTGCGTTATTAACGCGACAATTAAAATTGCCGCGTTAATATTCACCTGGCAATCAAATAGTTCGCCCTGAACTATTTGATTGACG
>JBCBZU010000226.1:0-4499 GCA_039815165.1 Pseudomonadota bacterium | reverse complement strand
TGTTGGTATATCAGTGTCTTACGTGAGAAATAAGCGGTCAACTGCGGTTTTTAGGATTATAGGAGTCACTGATTAAATCTTTCAAGGCCATTGCTTGTCATTGGCGATTGGACACTGCCCGCACTACTCAAGCCCCCCACATCCTGTAGTGCGACATACCCCACACCCTGTAGTACAAAGCAACAATTCAAGTGTTTTAAAAATTTGTAGAAAGCTTATCAATTGTCGCCTTGCGCTCTTCAGTCGCTATTGCTTCAAGCAATATAAGAATTAGGTAGTGATCACCAAAATGATCATTGATCAGAGGTTCCGATAATCAAATAAAAGAGAACGTTCGACATTCAACAATGTTCGAGAGTATTTAACCCGGATTATGCAATGTATTGGCAAAAGCTTAGGCAAGCCTGAGCGGCAGTCCTTTACTACTCGGTCTGGAGAAAAAAATACACTGTGATCTCAAACCTTCGGAGGCAGAAGCCGACGTAGAGCCTACAAGGAAGTCTTGACAGCGTGTTTGAAATGACAGTGTAGCTTTCCAAGTGCCCCGTTAGTAAGCGCCATGTAAGTGCCATGTGAGTGCCATGCATAATCCAAACTGGATTATTATTTTTTTGAGGTAAAAGATGTCTATACACACTGATTCCATTGAACTTGCAAACGCCTACCGCTTACCTGCAAAGGATTTTCCCGACAGGAAAATAGCTACACCTGTACACCAACAGCAATTTAGCGGGACCATAAGCAGTCAGAAGGCAAGCTATATAGCAGCAGCAGATGAAAGTGGCGATGAAAGAGATCAATTCTCTTATGAAGACATAGCGAATAAGGCACTGTCTATTTATAGAGGCAGCACGACTTATCAGGGTGTCGATAACATATATGCGGGTTCTGATAGTGGTACAACTGGTGCATTCGGTGCTGCTCGCTACCTCCATGATGAGCTTATTTTAGCAGATGGCAGCACATCACAGATCTTTCCGTATATGACAAACAAACAAAAAATGGATATTCAGAAGGCTTTAGAGTTAATTTATTTTAGTCCTGTTGCAAAATATTCATCCGGTTACACCGAAGGCGCTGTAGAGGCAGTATTGGCTATGTCGCCCTTTGAGGCGGCTGATGCGTTTATCGGATTCGGCGCCGAATTTGGTACCGCTAAAGAAAAACAGGCGCTGCTCGCACTGACAAAAGAACTGGCAGAAAGAGACCCGGCAGCAATGGCAGTGATAATAGACGCTATTTATAAATTCGATATCCCTTTTGATAAAGAAGTACTTGCAGTGGATCTAATAACTGCAATGACACCCGAGGCGGCAGGAACAGTGTTTACGGCATTGTACGAAGACGAAGGCTCAGGCGCCCTTACTGATGACCAGATAGACAGTATTGCGATGGCTGTTACCTTTAATCGCTCAATCGATAATGCAGCGTTAATGTGGTCTTATGTGCCGGTTGAAGATGCTCATCGTATTGATGATAAATTAAGGTCTAATCCTAACTACAGCAATACGAAAACGACTAAGATTTACAACGCTTATGTTGATCTGACAGGAAATAGTTGGCGATAGTCATTGTATGCGTCTGCCAATTTAGATAGTGCTAATTTAGATAGTGCCAATTTAGATAGCAAGCAACAGTTGATGCGATAGAGTTGCCGAGGTGGCTTACAAGACTTACAAGACTTACAAGGCTTACAAGGCACAAGGCACAAGGCACAAGGCACAAGGCTTATAAAGCTTAGCTTAGCTCTACCGCTTAGCGATTTTGCAATTATCTTAGGCTAGCGGTGATCAGCCTTGGCTTGAATGGTAATCTCCGCCTGGGATAAAAAATGTTTAAAGGCCTCGTATTGGTCTCGGCTTAATGCGGCTTTGGTATGCCCTCTATCGGCATAAAATAAAGCCGCGTTTCGCTTGTTAATGCGCAATATGCCCACAAACGCAGGGTGCTTACCCATCAAATCCACTATCTTCTGGTTATATAAATGCGTGTGGCTTTCCAGATAAGGCTCATCCAGCCAAACGGGTTGCCTTTGACTGACACAGTCCGCAAAAATGGTGGCGGCATTAACGTCTGTATCAAATTGAAACTGATCGCGCCAGCCCTCGGTAAATTGTCCCAGTACATACTTGGCTTTTATAATATTTTGGCGAAAAAAAGCCAGCACAACCCGCTCCAGGCCAATGCCTCTGTGCATGCCCTCAAGGGCCATTTGAAATACCGTATTGACGTCGACATTTTCTGAGACGGAGTTGGCCAGATCGCGCAAAATTTTTAGCTGTAAGTTCGCGTCTGCGGTTAAAATTTGCGTGACCTGCTGGGCTTTTTCTCGAAGAATAGTCTTTTGCCGCGGCATTAATTGGCAAACCTCTGAGGCCCCGTACTCCAATGCCACCGCTGCCGCAGACTGTGAGGCCTTGTCGACTAATTGCCGGGTTTCTGACATGGACCCGCCGGTAAATCCGGCAACTTGCTGCATTAATGCCGTGCGCCCGGCCTGGTCTTCGGGTTGGAGTTGACTAATGGCCTGCCCCAACCTGACGGCCTTGGCTTCGGGACCCACATTGTCATTGGCGGAAAGGGACTCCTGGAGGGTACTGCCTAAGTTCCAAACCTTACCCAGCTCTTTCGACAAGTGCTTAAAGCTGGTTCCCAACTCTTTTTCAATTACCGTATGACTGCTGGCAAGGCATTGTTTGAGTTCATCTTCCAATTTATCCGCCGTCTGCCCGCCATAGGCCCAAAAGGCCATTTCACCCAGGTTATGCAAGAGTGCGGCGATAAAAACCTCCTCGTGCTTGTCATCGCTGGTCTGTTTTATCAAGGCTTTGGCTTGAACCGCAGCGTGAAAGGCGCGTGCCATGGTTTGTAACAAACGCTCTCGCGGTTCTTTAACCAACAGCGAGTCCACTACCATCAGCGACACACACAGCGAGCGAACCCCGCGAAAACCCAGCAGCACAATGGCCCTGCTAACGGTACTGATACTGTTATTTGCGGGGTTATACTGCACACTGTTGGCGATACGCAATATTTGCGAGGTCAAATGGGGGTCTTTTAAAATCACCTCGGCCAGCTGATTCACCTCCGCATCATCATCGCCTGTCAGCCTGTTCAACTGCCGCATAACCGCCGAGAGCACCGGCATATCTATATTGCTTAACTTTTCAACCCATTCATTAAGCCCTTTAATTGGCATAATTGACCTCTGCTTTGTCTATTACAGAGTATAGACAAGGGCGGTAAGTCTGCTCAGGCGTCGATATTAATTAATGGCGATCTAAGCAATTCAACCTTCGAATCATGTGCTCAGGTCGCCAGAATATGCACGAACATTAGATAGCTGACCAAAACAGTTAACACCGCATCCACCTGGACCATTCCAAGCATACAAACCACAAGCTGTTCGGGCCGTTCAAGACATCTTCATAATCCAGAGACAGAGTCGTGTGCGTCCAATTGGGAGGTTTTGCTACAGTTATGAACCAAACAGATTATCAATTTGTTGTTGTAGTTCCGGTGAATCCTTGGCGGTTGCTACGGCTGACATTCGGGCATAAAGACGATTAAGATCTTCAGGATTCATGTACATTAACAAATAGGTTGCTTCTTGTGATTCTGAGTTTGCTAGTTTTTCGAAAGTGACGTTCATGAGAAGATTGTCCAAGGTCTGAGAATAAGGATCAGGATCAAATTGATCCACTTGGTTATACATTTCAGCGACGACTTTTCCAGATACATCTTTAGGCAGTGCGTCCAAATATGCAGCCGTATTCTTAAAGCTACCGTCGTCTTTGTCGTATACCATACTCAACATGATGTTTGCAGTTAGTTCTGGCTCTTGTTGTGCTAATTCATTTAGCAGACCTTGTGCTGCGGCTTTAGAAGCATCAGTGCCATGATCGGCTTGGTAAAGGAAAAGATTAGCGGTATCATCACCACTAAGAGTCTTTACAATATGGAAAGCGGCATCCAGGTCACCTTGAGCGTAAAGGGTGAAGGGATCTGGAATCACGCCAATGGGAGATTCATCATAAATGAGTGCATAAGTGCCTTGTATATCAGACTTTTCATCTGCCGAAGCAAAACCACTAGCGATGAAGTGATCCATCGCTTCATAAACATCATCGGCATTTATTGGTTTACCGTATTTATCCTTCATATCCCCTGTCACGATTTTATCGTGAAGATAGCGTGCGGCCGCAATGCCGCCTGTTGAAGGGCCGTATCTTTCATTGCCTCTTAAGATATTGAGTAATTTAAGCGCTTCATCTTTTGCCGAACTTGTTGTCGCTATATCGGTAGGGGGACTACTGCCTGGGGGCTGAGAATCTACGTTACTGATAAACTTATATGAGTGTAATTTTGCTGACTGTCCGCCATCACTAACGGCTGTTTCTGATCTGAAAGAATGTTGGAAAGTCTCGGGAAAAGTAATTGACATTTTTAGCCTCCGAAAATAATTTTAAAATAAAATTTGATCTTGTCTTATACATACA
>JBCBZU010000140.1:0-6110 GCA_039815165.1 Pseudomonadota bacterium | reverse complement strand
GGTGAACACGCCATGACCTAATGCTTCAAATTCAGTGGCAAATTGGTCTGATCCCGTTGCGGTAATCTTGCCAAAGACGTTTCATGGCAATAACCTGATGGGCAATGCCTTTATAATCTTTTTTTTTAACCAATTGCTGTATGGCTTTCATTTCTTTACGCTTGGCGCCGGATAAGCGAGTGCCGCGATTATACACCAGAGACAAGATGCCCGCCTGGGCATCCGGATAGAGTTTTTCTAATCCTTGATAGGTTTGCAGTGCCTTTTTGGCATAGCGCGGCAGGGTGCTTTCTGAGAAAACCCTTGCCGCCGCTTGGTAATCAATGCGAATACCTTTAACACTGGCAAGCAGCGACTTGGCGGCACTGGCTTTTTTGCCGACCACCTTGATTAGTTTTTCAAGTTGCGCATCAGATAAGTAGGGCGCCCAATCTTTGCGTACCTGTGATCTGCGATTGTAGCCAAGGTCATAGCCAATCCCAATGGTGACTCCAGAGGCCCCGCCCGGCCAGATCGGCTGCTGTAAGCGGCGTTGGTAATAGGTGCGAGAACTGATTTCATGGTCAATTAGTTGTTGAAATCCTTTTTGGGACAGCGTTAGTGAATACAGCGTAGAGGCAGCGCTTGCTTTGTCTCTGCCCAGTATTTCACTTTCGATAGCAGAGAGTGTAGCAGGCCCTATAATGCCGTCGGCACTCAACTGTAGTTTTTTCTGGATGCGTTTAATACGTTCTTTAGACATAGAGGCAACTCCAAAAAAAGGGGGTGTTTGTTCGCAGTGCCCGTCTAAAAACCATTTGTTTAAAAACTATTTGTTTAAAAACCAAGGCGCATTGCCCCAAGGGTGTTGAACAAATTTACAGTTTGTTTTCTAACTCAGGTAACACTTCGAACAAGTCAGCGACCAAGCCATAGTCAGCCACTTGAAAAATGGGTGCATCTTCATCTTTGTTAATGGCGACAATAATTTTACTGTCTTTCATGCCCGCAAGGTGTTGGATAGCGCCAGATATGCCGATGGCAAAATAAAGCTCCGGTGCCACGATTTTACCCGTTTGGCCCACTTGCATATCGTTAGGGCAAAAGCCGGCATCCACTGCGGCTCGGGATGCGCCGATCGCCGCATCCAATTTAGCCGCCAGTGATTCCAGCAGGGTGAAGTTTTCGCCATTTTGTAAGCCGCGACCACCCGAAATAACCACACGGGCAGAGCTGAGTTCCGGCCGATCTGCTTTGGCGAGGGTTTCGTCAATAAAGGCTGAGAGGCCTTGATCGTGCACACTGTCGAGGGTTTCTATGGGCGCACTGGCGCTGGTGCCGGCGGCCTCAAAGGCAGTGCTGCGAATGGTGAGTACCTTTTTGCTTGCGGATGTTGTGACGGTGGCGATGGCATTGCCCGCATAAAATGGTCGCTTAAAGGTATCGTCTGCTTCGATACTGATCACATCAGAGATTTGTTCGACATCCAGTAGGGCGGCAACTCTCGGCAGTATATTTTTCCCGGTGGTTGTGGCGGGGGCAATAAATATGTCGTAGTGATCGGCAAGTTCCATGACCAGAGCGCTGACATTTTCCGCCAGTAAATGATCATACACCGGGTGGTCAGCCAACAGTACCTTGTTAACCCCGCTGATGTTCGCGGCCTCATCGGCGGCGCCCTGGCAATGGTGGCCAGCCACCAGCAGGTGGATATCGTCGCTAAGCTGTTGCGCGGCACTAACGCTGTTATAGGTCGCGGGCACCAGGCTTTGGTTGCTGTGGTCGGCAATGACTAATACACTCACGGCGTTGTTTCCTCTTGCTCTTAAAGTACTTTGGCTTCATTTTTTAATTTATCGAGCAGCTCGTCGACGCTACCCACTTTAATACCGGCGCTGCGGGCAGCGGGGGGCTCTACTTTTTTCAGTGTGACTTGTTGCGTGAGGGAGGCCACCAGGGCAGAATCGCTCAAGGTCTCCAGTGGCTTTTTTTTGGCTTTCATAATATCCGGTAATTTGGCGTAGCGCGGTTCGTTAAGGCGTAAATCGCTGGTGATAACGGCGGGTAGGTTCAGCGCCAGAGTCTGCAAACCGCCATCCACTTCGCGGGTCACCCGGACGGTGTCGCCGTCCACTTCGACCTTGGATGCAAAGGTGCCCTGGGCAAGCCCGGCGATGGCGGCCAGCATTTGGCCGGTTTGATTGTTGTCGCTGTCAATGGACTGTTTGCCGAGGATGATCAGCCCGGGTTGTTCTTGTTCGACAATGGCCTTTAATAATTTAGCCACATGCAGTGATGACAGTGGCGTTGCAGATTCTATCAAGATACCCCGGTCAGCCCCCAGTGCCATGCTGTAGCGTATTTGCTCTTCGGATTTTTTAGCGCCCATGGCAACCACCACGACTTCATTGGCCTTGCCTTGTTCCTTAAGACGAATCGCTTCTTCAACGGCGATTTCACAAAAGGGGTTGATGGACATCTTGGTATTGGCGAGATCGACATCGGAGTTGTCGGCTTTAATGCGCACTTTAACGTTATAATCCACAACCCGTTTGACGGCCACCAAAATCTTCATTATCGTTATTTCCTCTATAGCTTGGGTGCTTGTGTGAATGACCTGGCGAAATCCCCGGTTAAGGTGTATTCCCCAAGGCGAGAACTGATCAGAATTGACAAGGCATTGAGAGTACCCGTTTTTGACTAAAATTGAAATAAGTTGAGACCTTTGCACGGAAGATGATTTTGCTTTTAGGCAAGGCAAAAATGCACGATTGAGTACATTTTTAACGCCGCATAAGAGCAAAATGGCTTTCGTGCAAAGGTCTCAACTTAACTCGGCGCTAGCGTTCAATGGTATAAACCACATCCCCGCCACTGGCCTGGGCGGAGGATTCCGTTATTAACTTCCAGCTTTGGCCCAGTGAGTATTCAAGGGAGAGCACATTGATGGGCTTAAACAGGCCGATACCGTAACTGATGTAGAGGCCGGGGCTTAGGTATTTGCCGAGCACCAATTCTGCTAACTCGTTATCGCTGGCGGCGCCGGCCTCCCCCGATCCTGTTTTGATGTCTACCGTATCCAGATATAAGTTTTCTTTAACATCGTCGAGAAAAGAGTCGCCCCTGTTTAGGCTAACTGAAAGCAGTATCTGGTTGAGTAGATTGCTTTCACCGGTTGAGGTGTTTGCCAGTGACCTGCCCAGTACCAGCCAGGACAATTGTTCCTGCTGTTCCATTGTAGGTTCGGAAAACAGGGTCAATTCCGGTTCGGCAATATCGCCACGGGCAAATACCCCGACGGTGATGTCTTCCGCCGGCTGGCGCGATGCTTTAACATCGATACCGGGTGTTGAGATCGGTCCACCGGTAAATAAAATTTTGCCCTGATCAATCACCAGTCCCTGCCCAAGGGCGCGATATTCCCCATTTTGAATACGGAGTTCGCCGTTACCCAGGGTGGCGCCACTGGCTTTTTTATTAATCCTTAAACTGCCATTGAGATTACCTTTAAAGCCAAAGCCATCAATGGAGACCTGTTCGCCCAGGATTAAATCCACATCGGCTTCAATGCTTGTTTGAGCTGTCGCCCGGGTGGATGGCGAGGATGGCTTATCATTGATAATCACTTGGTCACTGGAGGCCTGAACCACAGATGACGGTAATTCTGTGGGCGTAATGCGGGCTTCGGGCAGAGTGACTTGACCCCTAAGCGTGATATTGCGCGGATCGGCCTCAACAATAAGATCCGGTGAGGCATAAATACTGGCTTCGATAGTGTTATAGACAAGTGCTTTGTCCCCGGTGATAGACAGCCATAAGGTTTCCGATCCTGTGTTCTTTTTACCTTGTACCCTGAGTGTCCCACCTCCCGAGTCTGTTTGCCCGGTAAATTCCAGCCCACCGTCGGGCCTGCCGATTAGTGCAAACTCAATATTGTCCAGGTGAAGGTTAGGGGTGAGCAGCTCCAGGCTACCCGCCTTGAGCGCAATACTGCCGTTTAGTTGCGGGGACTTTAGGCTGCCATTCACTGACCATTGCCCCTGCAGTGCACCGCTTGCTGCCTGGGCATCTGGGATGAATGCGGTCAGCGGGCGGATATCGTCAATAAAGACCGCCAGCGCTGCGTTAATAGGCCATTCAAAAACCGGGGAATCCCCCACCACAGCCGAAAATTGCCCCTCTAGCCCCGGTGTTTTACTTGTATTAAGGGTTTTCTTGGACAAGTCCTTAATAGGTAGATTGAGGCTGCCCCGCCATTGCTGAGCATCGGCTTGAAAGCGTAATTGCCCTGTATCAAGAGCAATGGCGGCTGTTGGTTTAGACTCTCTTGGCTGCCATATCAATTGCCCTGGTGTCGATGATAGGGTGATATCTGCAAATAACTTAACGTCTTCTACTCTGGTGTCTTTTACCCCAGCGTCTTGGCTGCTTTTGACTATGCGCGCCTGACCACCGCCATTGAACTCGGTATCCTGCCAGGCTATTGCCTCGGGCAGGAAGGCCCCGAGCCCGCGACTGCTGAGATTGTTCAGGGTGAATGCCAGCGCCGATTGTTCGCGGCTATTGCTGGCGCCGAGACAGATACGGGCTGTTTGTTGTTGCCAGCAGTGCTGCTGTAGTACTTGTTTATCCTTGTGTATTTGCCCCGACAATGGCTTGGACAGTCGCCATTCACCGAGTAAGTCTGTCGCCAGCAGCGCCTGGTTAACGGTAAATATCCATTGGTTTTGGCTAAATTGCCATTGTCCATTAATGGTGCTCGCTAACCGTCTATCCGCACTCTCTGCCTTGGCTGACAGCGTGTGGTTTGCAGGCAGGCCTTTGCCATGGATGTCAATCCGATCAAAGTGTTGTCCATTGATAAAAACTTGATTGATCACAATGGCCAGTTGACTCGGATTGGCGCCCGTCTGTTGCCAGTCAATATCAAAGTGTGAATCCAGTTGGTCGAGGCTGGCAGCGGCAAAGGCAATATCGCTGCCCTGCATTTTGCCTTTGAGTTGAGGTTCGGACAGCGTGCCTGCCAGGGTGCCCTGGCTGTGAAATTGTCCCTCCATAGCCGGCAGTAGCGACTGCAGGTCCTGACTATGGATTTGCCATTCACCGCTTATGGAATCTCCAGCGAAGCTGAATACCGAGCTTATCCGGCTTGCACCGATGGATAGTGTATCGAGGGCGATCTTGCCCTGGCCTCGGTGAAATGTGCCTTTACTGCTTAGCTTTAGCGGGTAGCTGCGTAATTCACCGTCGGCGCTTAGCGTGATGTTAAAAAGCGGTGAGTTGTCCTCTATTGAGGTGTCCACAGTGCCGCTGAGATTGATATTGGCCGGCCACTGGCTGAGCAAGGGTTCCGGATTAAGCTGTTTTCCCTCAATCGAGAGTTGCGCGGATAATGGCGGTTGCCAGTGAATCTCGCCCTGGGCGTGGAGTTCACCTAAAGGTCCATCCACATCCAGCTTGCTTAGCGTCAGTGATTTGCTGTTGCCCGCGCCGGCAAATGCTAAGGCGCCATCAATGTCTTTGCGGGCTTTATCGTTTTTGGCATTGCGCTTAAGTTGAGTTTCGCCGGTAAATTGGTAGCCGTGACTATCGCCCTGAAGGCTGAGGCGGCCGTTCTGACTGATAAGCGTCGGCCGCTGTTGAGGCCAGTCTAACTGCGGCCAGCTCAGGGCTATGGAATAGGGAATAGACTTAGCGTTTAAGCTGGCGTGTGCATTGAGTGTGAACTCTGTGCCCAGAGCGTTTATATGACCATCGATACTGAGTTTCTCGGTTGTGCCGGAGAATTCCACAGCGCCCGCCAGTGACCGTAGTGGACTGTCGGCTAAGGTGGCAGGGGCCAGTTGCCAATGCAGTTGGCCCGAGCTTTCGCGGTTTGGGGATTTATACAGTGCCAGCGTTGCCTCTACTAGGGCCACAGAACTCAGCATATTGAGCTTGTTGAGCACCAGCTCGCTGTCGTAGACCCTGGTCAAAGGCCAATCTCGGTTGAACAATTGACCCTGGGTGCCAGGGTCGACGACAGCGAGCTGGTGCTCAACAAGCTCAATATGCTGAGTTCTGTGGCCCTAGTAGAGGCAACGCTGGCACTGTATAAATCCCCAAACCGCGAAAGCTCGGGCCAACTGCAT
>JBCBZU010000489.1:0-1838 GCA_039815165.1 Pseudomonadota bacterium | reverse complement strand
TAAAAATATTATCAACAAAGACAACTTTGAATCATCTATTGCCTATATTGATATCAATACTGGCAAGCTACTGGAAAAATATCATGTCTCCCACTATCCAAAGGTCAGTTTGCGTCATCTTATCGTCGGGGTTAATGGCGAGGTTTTTATTGGTGCTCAGTCCTTTGGTGATAAGACTTATCCGCTTATTTACCGACATCATAAAGGAGCAAATTCCATTGAGGCTTTTAATGCTGACGAACATATATGGCAATCCCACCAGCATTACACAGCAGATATGGCACTATATCAAACTATATTGGGCGTCACCTCGCCCAGAGGCAATGTGGTCAGCTACTGGGATCTCAATCGCTGTGCATGGCTGTCACAACAACAAATGACTGATGTGGCTGGAATTGCAAATCCTGGCGATAGTTTTTATCTTACATCCGGCACGGGCTGCATTAGCGATATAAAAAAGGGATCATCCGCTCTGAATTATTGTTACAGTCTTGCCTGGGATAACCATTTATTGGCATCTGGATAGCGCATTTGGCATGACAGCGTATTCTTTTCAAGTGTCCCCTTAGTCACACCTTGAAAATAGGTTTTTGCTGTCTGCTGTCAACTGCTTATTCAAAGCCCATTTTTCTGGATGGGCATTTGCGAATTAAGCCTTGTTGTCTATTTGATCACTCGCGGTGGACCAAGCCGTATTTGACTAAAATTTATGCAAAGGCTATTTATCGTGTAAGTTTGCAGTCGACCTAGCGTAGTAGTGACATATTGGGCTATATTATCGTAAACGGGAATAACGCTAAGTTGCAGTGAAATCCAAAGGCTATTTCTATGATGTTGACTGTTCGTTATGAACGTTGCGCCGTCTGCTATACCCCAGCAACACCATTAACGAGGATATTCTATTGATTCTTGTATTATCGATAATAGTAGTGACCGCATGCCTGGCGCCAATATGGACGCACCGTTGGCAGTTACCGCGGGCGTGGCTTGCGGTCGCCCCTGCCATTTGCTTTTTATACAGCTTAAGCTGGTGGCCTTCGGTCAACTCTGGGGAATCAGTCCTACAATCTTTGGCATGGATGCCTTCCATTGGCTTATCGCTCTCGTTTTTAATCGATGGCCTGTCGCTGCTGTTTTTATTTTTAATTACCGGCATTGGCACCTTTATCCTACTCTACGCCAGCCACTACCTTAACAACCATAAAGATGAAGGTCGGTTTTTCTTTTGGCTGTTGCTGTTTATGGCAGCGATGCTCGGGCTGGTTACGGCTGATAATGTAATCGCACTGTTTGTCTTTTGGGAACTGACCAGTATTAGTTCTTATATGCTGATTGGTTTTCATCACGAAGCGGAGAAATCGCGCAAATTAGCCTTGCAGGGTCTATTTGTCACCGTTGGCGGTGGTTTGTTGTTAATGACGGGCTTTATTATGCTCGGCAGTATGGCGGGCACCTATCAACTGTCGGAGATTGTGCAGTTATCCATTGAGGATGAAAGTCCCTATGTGACTCTGATGTTACTGTTGATATTAGCGGGCGCGTTTACCAAATCCGCGCAATTTCCCTTTCATTTTTGGTTGCCCAATGCGATGGCGGCACCCACGCCGGTCTCTGCTTTTTTACACAGTGCAACCATGGTAAAGGCCGGCGTTTTTTTGATGGCCCGCCTGCATCCGACATTTGCAGAACAAGCGCTATGGTCCAATGCGCAATTGTGGGCAGGCGCAGCCACCATGGTCTTAGGGGCCTGGCTTGCCTACATGGCGGTTGATCTCAAAAAAATACTCGCCTATTCAACGGTGATGGCATTGGGTACTCTAACGCTGTTATTAGGTATT
>JBCBZU010000163.1:0-5535 GCA_039815165.1 Pseudomonadota bacterium | reverse complement strand
GGCTGATTGCCAGTAGCAACAATGACGGAACATTCTATGTGGAAATGAAGCGTTTAAATAAATACTATCGACTGTATGTTCGCCTAGACCAAGGTTATGAACTGGTTGCTTATGACCATAAACCTAACCCTACTTTTTTAAGCCTGTTTTCTGCTGGTACCCTTAATCAAGACAATCTAAGAGTTTCGTGGTATACGCACGACAATGCTAAGATCGCGCGTTCTGATAAATACGAATACGATGGCCAAGAGATTCATTATGTATTATTTGACGAAACGACTGTCGATAACAGGGATTCCAGGCGCTGGAACTTCTTTATCCGCGACGAAGATAATATTGAGTATGGACACGGTGAGTAAAATTGTCGTCAAGCGATTTTTTGATTAGAACCGCCCGCCTACAGTGACGAGCCATGTAGGGTTAGGGAAAGCCCTGTTTGCCAGTGGGTATAAGAGACTTGGCTGACCAGGAGGGTAAGGGCGAGTCGCGTTTATTCCACGCCAACACAGTGAGCTTGGCTATCCCATCCTTTTTCCTCCCCCCCCACATTCGCTTAAATCGAATAAAGAAATCATGATTAACGAGGCTCCCACTGAGTTTTTTTAAGATAATCATGTAAAATAGCGCCTTCTTCAATTCCCAACCACTACCTCAACAACAAGGCCAGCCGTGAATTTTAAAGGCGCACATATACTCTCCATTCAGCAATTTGAGCAAGTCGATATTGAAACCATATTTGCGGTGGCCGATACCATGTTGCCCTATGCCCGGCGCCAGAAAGGGACCCGGGTGCTCGAAGGCGCAATCCTCGGCAATATGTTTTTTGAAGCCAGCACCCGAACCCGAATCAGTTTTGGTAGTGCTTTCAATCTTTTGGGCGGCCATGTGAGGGAAACCACGGGCTTTGAAAGCTCTGCCATTGCTAAAGGTGAGTCGCTCTATGATACGGCTAGAGTACTCTCCGGTTACAGCGATGTGATCTGCATGCGCCACCCCAAGGCAGGCTCGGTGGCGGAATTTGCCAAAGCTAGTCGGGTGCCCGTGCTCAATGGCGGGGATGGCGCCAATGAACACCCCACACAAGCCTTATTGGACCTCTATACCATTCGCAAGGAGTTAGCCTCTAAAGGTCGCGGTATTGACGGCTTGCGCATCGCCATGATTGGCGATTTAAAGTTTGGCAGAACTGTTCACTCTCTGTGCCAGTTGCTGTGCGTGTATAAGAATATTCACGTAAGCCTGGTATCGCCGCAAGAACTGGCCATGCCTGACTATCTGGTAGAGCGACTAAAAGCAGCCGGGCATCAGGTCTCCGTATCCGAAGAGTTAAGCGCGAGTATTGCCAATGTGGATATTGCTTATTCCACACGTATTCAAGAAGAGCGCTTCCAGTCAAAGGAAGAAGCGGATCTCTATCGGGGTCGCTTTCGCCTAAACCAGCATATTTATACACAATTTTGTGAGCCCAATACCGTGATCATGCATCCTCTGCCGCGGGATTCCCGCGCCGAGGCCAACGAACTCGATAGCGATCTCGATGAAAACCCCAATCTTGCCATCTTTCGCCAGGCAGACAACGGAGTGGTGGTCAGAATGGCCTTATTTGCGCTGGTATTAGATGTGGCTCAACAGCTTGACGATCATTCCTTTGAGGTGCACTGGTTTCCTGGGCATGAACGTTAATCCCCCGCTTACCCATTGCCATTTCTATAGAGCCGCGACTGAAAAATGCCGCTCTGGCTTATTGCATAACATTTTTACGTATTAAACAATGAATCTATTCGACGATATCCGACCCTATCACGATGACGAAGTGCGCCCGACCATTGAACGCTTGCTCAATGACCGTGAATTTCTAAAAGTGATTGCGCGTTTTCGTTTTCCCAAAGCACCAGAGTGGAGCTTATCGGTCATCGCGTCCCTGTTAAAACGCTATTTAAGCAAACAATCACAACCGATACGCTCTGTTCATGACTTACAGCTTATTGTTGTTGAAGGTTATGTTCGTCGTATGCTTGATGAAAGCACATCGGGCTTAACGGTTTCTGGTGAAGATAATCTGGATAAACATAAATCCCATTTGTTTATCAGCAATCATCGCGATATTGTTGTCGATCCCGCGTTAGTCAACTGGGCCCTGTATCATCGTGGCCACCATACCTTACATATTGCCATTGGCGACAACCTGCTGACCAAACCCTATGTTTCTGATTTAATGCGCTTGAATAAAAGTTTTATTGTCAATCGCTCTGCCACCAGGCCCCGTGAAAAATTACAGGCGGCCAAGCATCTCTCCTCTTATATCCATTACGCTTTGATTGAAGAACAAGCCAATATATGGATTGCGCAACGAGAAGGCCGCGCAAAAGACGGCATTGATCGCACCAATAGTGCGGTGATCCGCATGCTCTCGTTGAGCAAGCCCAAATCGGTATCACTCACTGATTACATACATGAGCTCAATATTGTGCCGGTCTCAATCTCCTATGAGCACGACCCCTGTGATATTGTCAAAGCCAAAGAGTTATATCAACAAAAAGTGCACGGCAAATATGAAAAACAAGCGCACGAAGATGCGCACAGTATTGCCAAAGGTATTACTGGCAGTAAGGGTAGAGTCCATGTTGCCTTCGGTGAGCCGCTGTGCGCACGCTATGCAGCCACCGACGATATCGTCGCGGAACTGGACCAGAAAATTATCGATAACTATGTCTTACAAGCCAGTAACTGTGTCGCCTACCAGGAACTACACGGAACACTCCCCGCAGGTATCGTGGTAACCGATCGCCAAGTGCCTTTTAGTGCAAGGGATTTTGCCAATGAAATACACAGCTTTAAGCAGCATTTGGCAGACTGTGATGCAAGCTATAGGGAGTTTTTACTGAGCATGTACGCCAATCCGATTGTGAGTCAATACCCGCAGATGTCTAAGGCCTAATGCTGACTGAGGAACTTAAAGCCGATATTCAATCGTCTTACCGGCAATTTTTAGCCAAGCGCTCGCTCAAGTCTCGCCATGGCCAAAAGCTAATGATTGCCGAGGTGGCGAACACCCTGGCCAATATTGCCACCGATGCCAGTGGTGAGCGCTTGCAGCAACAGGCGCTGCCACATATTTGCGTTATCGAAGCCGGCACCGGTACCGGCAAAACCGTTGCCTATCTGTTGGCGACCCTGCCCATTGCAAAAGCCCTCAATAAAAAGCTTGTTATTGCCACGGCCACTGTGGCCTTGCAAGAGCAAATCATTAACAAGGACTTGCCTGAGCTGAAAAACAATACCGACCTTGCCTTTAATTTTACCCTGGCCAAAGGCCGTGGCCGCTACCTCTGTCTCAGTAAGCTTGACCGACTGCTGGATAATACCAACCCCCAGCTTTCTATGGAGCAATCGCTATACGAGCAGGCGATGCCATTGGTTGATGAAACCGCAATGGCAAGCTATCAACAAATGATCGAGGCCATGGCCACTGGCCAGTGGAATGGTGATCGCGATACCTGGGATACAGAATTAGCCGCGTCTGTGTGGGCACCCGTCAGCACTACTCATCGCGAATGTACAGGGCGGCGCTGTTCCAATATCAGCAATTGCAGTTTTTTTAAAGCACGGGAATCTATCGACACTTACGATTGCATCGTCGCCAACCACGACTTAGTGTTGGCCGATCTGGCGCTGGGTGGGGGCGCTATTTTGCCGGCACCCAGTGAGACTATCTATATTTTTGATGAAGGTCATCACCTTGCGGATAAAGCGCTCAGCCATTTTTCTTATCACACCCGTGTTGCCAGTACCGGTAAATGGCTGGAACAAAGCCATAAAACCCTAAGTAGTTTAGCCGCTGCGATTGGTGCCGCCGGGCAGGTAGATCACTATGCAGAACAGTTGCAAACACCGTTAGTAGAAGCAAAGCAGCAGCTAGAATTATTGTATCCTCTGTGCCAACAACTTCTGGATCAACACGCTCTACAGCAGACAGAAAACAGATTTAAAGCAGAGACAAAACGCCACCGTTTTGAATCAGGCGTCCCGCCACAGTCAGTGCTGGATATTGCTGAACAACTCGCAACACACTTTGATCGCATCACCAGTCTGCTAGCGCATATGACCACGGAAATACAGCAGGCCATTGAAGACAGTTTTTGCCCAGTGCCCAAAGTGGATTTAGAGGCCTGGTTTCCGCTGGTGGGTAACTGGCATGCTCGAGCCGAAGCGAACCTGTCGCTGTGGCGCAGTTATCACAACAGTGGTCATGACAGCAGCAAGGCTGAAGATCAGCAGGCAGGTGATACCCCGCCATTTGTCCCCGTGGCTCGCTGGATAAGTCTTGTGGAATTTTCGGGTGCTGTCGATTTTGAGATTTGCTCAAGCCCAATACTTGCCGCCAATACCTTGCGCCATCGCTTATGGGAACAGTGCTACGGCGCGGTGGTCACCTCTGCAACATTAACCGCACTGGGTAAATTTGATCGTTTTAAAATGCGTTCGGGAACCAGCGATCAACAGCATTACAGTATTATGCCAAGCCCCTTTGATTTTACTCAGGCACTATTGCAAGTTCCCCACTATGCGGTAGAAGCGAATCAGGTTAACGACCATACCCAGCATCTTGTTGAGCACTTGCCCGGTTTGTGCGAAGAATTTAAAGGGAGTCTGGTACTGTTTGCCTCACGCCGGCAAATGGAAGAGGTCTATTATCAGTTGCCGGGTGATCTGCGTGAACAAGTCATTATGCAGGGCGAGCTGTCCAAGCAGAAGATGCTGACCCAGCATAAAAATGACATCGATAATAAACAACAGAGTATTCTCTTTGGCCTGGCCAGTTTTGCTGAGGGCGTTGATTTGCCCGGTGACTATTGTCGCCACGTGATTATTGCCAAACTGCCTTTTTCTGTGCCTGCTGATCCCATTGAAGCTGCCCTTGCCGAATGGATAGAACAGCAAGGCGGCAATGCCTTTATGGATATTGCCGTACCCGATGCGGCGATGAGGCTGGTGCAGGCCTGTGGGCGCTTGCTGCGTACCGAAAGTGATAGCGGAAAAATTACTATTTTGGATAAGCGCTTGGTGACTAAACGTTATGGGAAGTTGTTATTGAATTGTTTGCCAGGGTATCGTTTGGCCTTAAGCTAACACTCTGACTACGGTGTTTCAACAAAACAATAGTCTGCCTTTTTAAACCTGAGGAGGCAGGTGCCGCTTAATTTTGTTGAGTGTATATAGGAATTTCATCTTCAATATATCGCTCAGCATAAAGAATATCATTTGGGTCATTTTTTATGGATTGAAGGCCTGCTCGAGTCACTTCTTTGCCAAATGATTCCACCCGTTCACCCTGAGAATTAATGAAGCTGTAGTCAACGACTGTTTTAGTACCATAAAGAGTTTCTGGAGTAACATTTTTATCGTTAAGTAGAGCCTGAGCTTGTTCACGGGTTAAGTTACCTTTAATCGAATATTGCTCAACTCCATTTGCATCAGTGTACGTGTAGCTAAGTTGGAATTTAAAATAAACATCATACTGAGGTTGAGATAAAT
>JBCBZU010000120.1:0-6390 GCA_039815165.1 Pseudomonadota bacterium | reverse complement strand
ATTTTCAATATCATGTTCTACACGCTGCACATCAGCAATCGCAAAACGTTTTAATGCCGGTGTTTTACTTGTTGCTTGATACAACCAATAGACTTATGTTGATTGAGATAACGTATCCTGTATATCCAAATTTTTTAATGTTTCATTGATGACAGTAACTAAGGATTGGCACTTCGGCTCATCGAGTGCATCTGGGTGCGGTTCTGCCCAATGACCTCTGTCATTATCAAAGTACTTACCGGTAATGCCTGCGAAGTTTTCAGCCAATGCCGCTTTAACTAATATATCCGCGCCAATACTCAAATCTTTACCATCCGACCCGTAGGCCTCTTTGACCATTTTGCTGCCAAGAAATGAGGCAGGATTAATAGCAATTACTGAGGGTGCTTTTTTTCCAAGCCGTTTTGCTAAATAAAATGTCCACATAGTTATCGCCAGTTTACTCTGTGCATAAGCTTCGCTGTCTGCAAGGGTTTGTTGTCCTTTAAAGGCCTGAAGATTAACGGGCGCTTGTGCTGCAGAAGATAAATTGACAATACGACTTTGCGCATTCATTAACGGCAAAAGTTGTTGGGTGAGCAGATAAGGGGCAATGGTATTCACAACAAAGCGAATGTCATAACCGGTTTCTGTGATAGGGTTATGGGTTTTAAATACACCCGCATTATTAATAAGCACATCAATAGTTGAATGCTGTCGCTTGATAGTAGTTGCTAGAGTTGCTACTTCAGATAAAGCCGATAAATCTGCCTGATATGTTGCTATCATTGCGGCAGTATTATTGTTTATCAGCATCTCTTTTACATCTGCCAACTTTGCTTGATTACGCCCATGCAACAACACAGTATGGCCTTGTGAGGCAAGTATTTTTGCCGTTTCAAGGCCAATGCCGTCAGTAGCACCCGTCAATAAAATGGTCTTGTTCATCGTTTGTATCCTATTAATTAAAATCGGTAAGGGTGGTTCTGTTAATCGCTAAAACGGCGCAGTCGTGTCATAGGTGGCCACGGGTACAGTCCAACGCTCATATGCATCAACAGTGTGACGGGTTGTTCTTTGTAATGGTATTTGTCCACCGTCGCCGTACAGCCATAACACCATATTTGAGCGCTCACCACTGGTAATAGCTTGTGCAGCATGAGGCACATTACCACGATGCAGCATTGCCATGCCGGGCTTGAAAGTGAGTCTATTGGTTTTACCCAGCTTCGCATCATAAAAATCCACTTCCGATCCCGCAAATGTTTCATCTGGCATATTGAGATTAATATTCAATGTGGCAGCAGAGGCATCAGTGTGGGCCTGGAGTGATGTATCCATGCCTGGCTGATAATGAATCGAGAAGCCGAAAGTTTGATTGTCATACCCCATCACTTCTGGAAATAATAAGCGACTGATGGGTCGCATATATTTATCCATTAACTCACGGTAAAATGTCTGAAAATCAGGTGCGGCAAGAAAACCCTCTGAGCGTTGATCGAGCATTGCGCCTCTACGATTGAGCGCAATGCCATAAGGCGGGCGCAGCGGAATTTGTGCATTCGCTACCTTATCAAGATATTTGCGCAGATCCACAAGGCGTTGCGGATCAAAAAATTGACATTGAAAAACATCAGTGGAGACTTGCTCCCATAGATTTTGCACTGCCAGTTCTTTTGTTGGATCTTCCCATGCTTGCATCACAGCATCACGCAGTGTGCAATCTAGTAATGAATCGCTAGGCGTAAAAAGCCTGTGTTTTTCGTTTTCTTGCCACTCTATCCATGCATCAGCTAGCAGATGCTTATTGTTGTCCCAAAACTGCTGTACGCAAGGACTACGACTAAGCATGGCTGCTGGTGACGGCAGTTTTAAAGCGCGTGCGTGCTGCAATGGGCTGAGATGAGTAAGGTGATTAAGCGTGCTGGTCATTTTATTTTCTCTTGGTTCTGGTTCAACAGGTTCAACGGTTTGGCTGGTCTACGCATACCGAACCAATGTTCGGGTTTCTATGCTTTTCCTGGGTAAGCGGGAAACGGATTGATCAGCAATATCCAATGCGCTGTGCGCCAGATGTGGCCGCTCCTTATTGTCATAAATATTAAAAATAATCACTTCATCAGGCTGCATATTGGATTGATAAAACCATTCATGCTCAGGGTTATTGGCAACACCCAATATTTGTCCCTTGCGGTCGGGGTAAATGAGTTCGATGGTCATCCAGTCTTCTGACTGCATCGAGCCAGGGCGAATAAAACCGAGAGGCGATGCTGTAATCGTGTGCTCGACAGGTCGCCACACATTAACAAAACCAAAGTGACCCGCTTGGAATTTGGCTGCCCCTTTGTTACCCACTAAGTCGATCAAGCGCTGGCGGGCACCCTTTGGGCTATAGTCGTTATGCACATTTCGAGCGGGCTTGCGCTCGGCGTCTAGGCGGTCAACCCTAAGCGTATGATCAAATACGATGACCTCTTCGGCAGCAATAGAGTGTTTTAGCAGCGCAGTGGTTTCTTCATCATATTGTGCTTGCCAATTTTTATGGGGCTCGAATTGCCTTATCTCAGAGGGGGAATGGGTAAACAAAATACCGTCATCATTAAAATTGACTTCACAAAGCTTATCTCTCAAATCTTGCACATCCACATTGGTTTCGACCAATTCAGGAGAGATTAAATTACCGACAATACCATCAACATCAAAAAGAAATGCTTGTGGTTGGTGGCTTTTCACATGATAGTTTACTAAGGCTTTGGTGGTCATATTGGCTACTTGGCGTTATCCGCTAAATGGTCAGTTAAGGACAATATCGAACTGAGATACAGAATAATTGTTTCCATATAACGAATAAATAGGCTATTTTAGTATTCAGAATTCGTAATTTCGGGATAATTATGGACACAAACGGTATTAGACTTTTTGTTTTATCTGCTGATACGCTCAATATCAGCGCTGCCGGACGCAAGCTTGGCTTGGCATCCTCTGTCGCGAGTGCCCGCTTGTCCAAGCTCGAAGTTCAGATAGGAGCTGACTTATTCCATAGGTCGACTCGAAAAGTGAGTCTATCCATAGAGGGGGCGGAGTTTTTACCTTATGCTAGAGAGATCATTGCCCAGGAAGATGCCGCTCTTGCAGCGCTTGGGCATGGCAACCCTAGTATTAGTGGCACCATTAGATTTGCGGCTTCAAGTACATTTTCTCAGCTATATATTGCGCCTCTTTTACCCGAGTTTTTAGAAAAATATCCTGATATTAATGTCGAATTAAAATTATCAGATATCAAGGTCGATCTGATAGAGGGCGGCTACGATTTAGCTTTACGTAATTATGCTGTCGAAGATAGTAGTCTCATTGGCAGAAGATTAGCGAAAGACCTTAGAGTTTTATGTGCATCACCGACTTATTTAGAGAAACATGGTCTACCACAAACACCTGAGGAGCTTAAGGATCACCAGCTTTTAGTTTTCGGAAGCGCTAAACCCAGAAGATTAAAATCTACTGCTAATAAGCGTGAGTGCTTGTTTCCACCTCTTACTGGGAAACACCGTGTGATTTGTGATGATGGCGCGAGCATGCGTATTGCTGCAAAAGCAGGCGTTGGTATTAGTATGAGCTCAATTTGGAATATTTATTCTGAATTGAAAGCAGGCACACTTGTGCGTGTACTTGATGATTACCAGGTTGATGATAAGGCCGCGATTTGGCTTGTTTACCCTAAATCAAATGTGTTGACCGCGAAGGTTAGAGTGTTTATCGATTACCTTATTGAAAAAATTGGCAAGCCTCCTATATGGGAAAGGTAACAATATAAGTTTTACTACCCAGTTTAGAGAAAAGAATACACTGTTATTTCAAAACCTCGGAAGCAGGAACCGACGTAGAGCGCACAAGAACGTATTGGCAGCATGTTTGAAATGACAGTGTGTTCTTTTCAAGTCCCCCGTTAGTAAATAGCCTGGAAGAAAACCGAAGCATGACGACTTGACCTCTCTATAACAGCTTAAAAAACTCACTGGGTTTCGGTTATCAGTTTAACTCTAGCGCTTTCAATCATAGTGCTGGAGAGCTTTACCGTTTCAAATACATAGTCTTGAATAATAAAGCTAATATTACCCCGTGGGATATTTTCTAAATATTCCATCATTAGGCCATTGAGGGTTTTGGGGCCGTCGGTGGGCAGCTCCCAATTGAGGTTGCGGTTGATGTCGCGGATGGAAGCACCGCCGTCAATAAGGTACCAGTCATTTTCGCAGGGGGAAATGTCGGGTTCCCGGATATCACCTATATTGGTTGTAAAGTCGCCGACAATTTCTTCTAATAAGTCTGCCAGGGTGATAAGTCCTTGAATCTCACCGTATTCATCGACGACCAGGGCGATACTGTGCTTTTGCTCTTTAAATTGAATAAGTTGTTTAGGTAAGGGGGTGCTCTCCGGTACGAAATAGGGTGCGCTGATAAATTGCCGAATATCCTCGTGGCTTAATTGTGTATCGCCTGATAATAGCCTTGGCGAAAAGCGAAGGTGGAGTATGCCAACGACATTATTAATATCGCCTTCATAGACGGGAAGGCGAGTGTAGTCGGCGGATTCCAATTGCTTAACAATGGTATCGATAGTGTTTTCCAAATCGATACCAACCACTTCGCTGCGCGGAATCATAATGTCTTCAACACTGGCTTTTTCCAGATCGAGGATGTTCAGCAGCATATCCTGGTGATCATCTGGGATTAATTCGCCAGCTTCACCCACCACCGTTCGTAATTCGTCAGGATTTAATTGTTCGTTGGCGCTGCCCTGTGCTGCATTTACGCCAAATAATAGAGCCAAGCCATTGGAAATATGATTTACCACCCAGACGGCCGGGTAGAGGATTTTTAATAGAGGGATAAGCACCCAGCTAAAGGGAAAGGCTACTCGCTCAGGGTGCAGAGCCGCAATGGTTTTGGGCGTGACTTCGGCGAAGATAAGTACGACCAGGGTCAGCAAAATGCTTGCCGTCCAAACGGCATCCTCTCCATAAAGGCGTATGGCGATAAGGGTTGTCAGGGCAGCCGCGAAGTTGTTGACGAGGTTATTGCCGATGAGGATGACGCCAATCAGCCGATCAGGGCGGTGCAGTAGTTTAGTGGCGCGTTTGGCGCCTCGGTTGCCCTTTTTTTCGAGATGTCGCAGCCGATAGCGATTGAGCGACATCATGGCGGTCTCGGAGCTGGAGAAAAAAGCAGATAGCAAAATAAGAACACCAAGGGCGCCAAAAAGGAAATTTAGCGGGATATTATTCAAAAAGCACTAGACCTCAACACTTGTGTCTCAGAGCAGGAGATTAAATGGAAATTATTAATGAGTTTGAGGGATAGTTCAAGTTGGTCAAGGCCCTAGGACTGAATATTGATTAGTGCCTGGATACAGGCATCAGCTTGTGATGACTTATCAATAATACTACAGCCACACCAGTACAAAGCCGACTCATCACTGGTTTTTTCGTGCCATAAACACTCTATACCCAAATCAAAACGCCTGTGTTGATTGATGCTATTGGGCAAAAACAAGGTGATTTGATGAGACGAACTGACGCTAAGACAAGTGCCCACGATCAACAGGCCTTGTTGGTGAATATTGACTAATTTACCTAAATTTTCATTGCGCCATTGGTCAATGACATGTATTTCAGATGATAGGCGGTAGCGTCTGCTTCTTCGCCGCTCAGAGAGAGCGCTGCTGTTATCACTGATGATCATTGAGCACACTAATTCATGGATTTAGCTTCTTTGTCAAGACGGTGGAATATGCGCTCCAGAGCACGCTCAAACAGGGGTTTGGTACTGCCGGCTACAATTTTAGCGTCTTCTGTCATTATTTTGCGAGCCAGCTCTAAGCGAGAAATCATCACCACTTTCTGGCTAGTGCTATCCACCAGCATATATTTCATGAGTTTGGAGCTAAATCCGTTGACTTTTAGACGCATATTATCCTTAAATTCAAACCAAGTACCTGGTTCGATAAGCTTGATGTAGTTGATGACCTTTTCTTCCTCTTCAGTAGGTTGTTCCTCTTTTTGTTGTAGAGGCTCTGGCTCTTTGATTGGAATGGGCGCCGGTTTGGCCACAGTGATTTTTGCCCCTTCGAGGGCTTGTTTTTGTTCAGTGCCTTCGGCTTCAGTAGGTTTGATGTACTTCTTAACGGTGGCAATTTTTAGGGCAGTGAGATCGACCAGAATTTTCTTCGATTTTGTCTGATCATAGCTCATGGTATTAAAGCCAATCTTGATTGCGGTCAGAATACCATTAAAGCGCAGGTCCAGATCCGCGCGGTTAACGCTGTCATCTTTAAAATTAAAGTAGTAGACCAGTTCATCCACCACCCGTAAGGCCTGTTTCCATAAGGCTTCGTTATCACTGTCTCTCAATTGT
>JBCBZU010000344.1:0-3061 GCA_039815165.1 Pseudomonadota bacterium | reverse complement strand
GGGTTAACACACTATTTAGCCTTGAGAATAAGCTTTATGGACTCTGATAAAGCATCTGAAAAAACAAAAGCCTGGCAATGTTTAAGTTCTGACGTGGTTTATGAAAACCCCTGGATTAAAGTCAGTCACGATACGGTTATTAATCCAGGTGGCAATCGCGGTATTTACGGACGCGTACAGTTTAAAAACCATGCGGTGGGTATACTGGCTGTTGATGAACAAGGCGGCACTTGGCTGGTTGAGCAAACCCGCTATGTATTTGGCCAAAAAACCTGGGAAATCCCCGAAGGTGGTTCTCCTCAAGGTGAAGATTTATTGATCTCTGCCCAGCGGGAGTTACTAGAGGAGACCGGTCTGTCGGCAAAGCAATGGAGCCCCTGGCTGCATATGCAATTATCGAATTCTGTGAGCGATGAATTGGCCACTGTTTTTCTCGCACGGGAGCTCAGTCATGGCGATATGCAGCCGGAACAAACGGAAGATATTTCGGTGCGCTATTTGCCCTTAAACAAGGCGATTGAGATGGTGTATTCAGGCGAAATTGTGGATGCGATTTCGGTGGCGGCGCTACTGAAGGCAGCCGCTTTGGGTGAATTTAATCAGAAGTATCTTTAAATATATCGAACAAGGCAGATTTCTCGTCTTCACTCACCTGTTGATCTTTATTCTCGTCTGGCAGGGCGTAACAAACTTGATTGCGGCCTTCTTGTTTGGCGCGGTAGAGTTCATGGTCAGCCTTTTCGACCAGGATATTCCAGTCTTTATATTGATCGCCCAGGTAAGCGATCAGGCCAATGCTAATGGTTAACGGGTGTTGTTGTTTATTGCCTACGGTGAAAACAGCGTTTTCTACGGCTTGCCGTATACGCTCGGCAACGTGTATACCCGTGGTAATATCGGTGCTGGGAAGGATGATGGCAAATTCTTCACCGCCATAGCGACAGGGGATATCCAGTTTGCGAATATTGTTTTTAATACAGTCGGCAATGAGTTTTAGTGCCTGATTGCCGGTTTCATGGCCCCATTGGTCGTTGACGTTTTTAAAGTGGTCTGCATCTACCATCATTAGGATGGTGGCCTGTCCGGTACGTTGAGAACGCTCCATTTCCTGAACGATCACTTGGGCAAAGTAGCGGTAATTATTCAGTCCTGTCAGGGTATCTGTGCTCACAAGCTCGGCTAATTGCTCAATTTCCCGCTTGAGGGAGGCTATCTCGTCGCTGAGTTGGCAGGGTTCTCCGGTGGAGCATGTAGGTGTTGTGTTGGGCATGCGCTGTGCTTGTTGTTTATGATTATTAAACCCGGATTATCCTGGAAGACTCAATGGTATTATCCCCAGTGCGATGGCTGTTTTCCGCAGAGTGAAGCTATGAGTTTTTGCCATGTTTAAGCGTTAAATGATTTTTCACTTAGCTTGAATGACCAGCGGATTTTTGCAGAATTATGCACTCGAACCGTGAGCGTTGCCGCTGCGGCCTTGTGCCGTATTAACGGCATGCTGCCCTCGCGTTAGCAAAAAGCAACTGTATATAGCATAGCCCAATATTGTTCGCAGAAGAATATCACTTATGGAAAAAATGCCCTAAATTTATTAAGGAGAAGGGCTTTTTTAGAGGATAGGACTTACCAAACTTATCTATGCAGGGTGTAGCCGAATGAAAGGATTAATAAACTTGCCCCATAGCCCCGTTAGCTTGACGGGTGCTTCTTGCACAGACAGGCACAGGCAATCCTGATGTTGGGCTGAAACGGGTTGATGAATGTCTCCTGGTTGTTTCAGGAGAAAGTCACCCTCCCGGTATATGCCGTTCTCGTCAGAAAAGCTGCCTTCGAGCACGACAGTCATCTCTGTGCCCTGATGATCATGCTCGGGGGTTGTGCCACCTGCACATATTCGCTGTAGGGAAACCTCGTAGTTTTTCTGGCCCAAGGTAAGGGAGGCTGTTTTCAGTGATTTATTGACTTTGCGCCATCTCAGATTTTCGCCGCCCATCAGTTGATTAATGATCTTGGGTAGATCAGAGTGGGTTTGAATAGCAGGTACTGTCGAGGATACATGAGGTTCGTTGTTATCAATGGCCGCCATAAGTGTGGCAAAGCTGTCTTCGGGCATATCTTGCGGGCTTAGTTCTTCTAACATGGCACCACCAACTTGCTCCATTTCCTGAACGATTTTGGCGCACTTTTTGCAGTAGTGCAGGTGCGCCCGGACGGCGATTGCTTGTGCGGTGTCCAGGGTTCCCGCTGCATATTCAGCAAGTATATTGGTGTCGGGGTGATGGTGTATCATAGTCTTATACCTGCAAATACTCAGCGTTTAATCATCGATTGCAATTTGTTTTGAGCCAGGCGAACCCTCGACTTTACCGTGCCCAGAGGCAGGTTTAGCTCTTCAGCCACTTCACTGTGTGATTTCGATTCCATATATACCTTTTTGATGATCAGCGATTGCTCTTCTGGCAGTTGTTTAATCGATGCCTGCACCTCTTTCATATCGCGCAGGCTGTTTAAAAGGGTAAAGGGTCCGCTCTCAGTGGTATCTTCCCAAACATCTTCAGTTTCTAATGAAGAGGTATTGGCGTATTTGTTTTGACGCCTTAGCATGTCGATTCGCGTATTGCGTGCCAGGGTAAAAATCCAGGTACTGGCTGCGGCTTTGTTAGGATCAAAGGTCATGGCTTTTTGCCAGACCTTGATCATGACCTCTTGTACCAGTTCATCCATCATTTGCAGGGAGTGCTGGGAGGGAAACTTTGCCATAAAGTAACTTTTAATAAGCGGCCCAAAGTGATCAAAAATAACTTTAAATGCAGCTCTATCTTGGGAGCTGCCCACCTTTAATAAATATTCATTCCACTTGGTTGGGTTCTGGCTTGAGGATGTCTGCATGGATTTCGCCTGAACAGAAGTTGAACGATGGACAGTGCTGGTCACATTAAAGCCTCATTTTGCCATATTTTTATCATTTTTTCTGGGATTTACGCGGATTTAGATGCTTTGTTTCACCTCTTATTAAACTTATCTACACCTGAACTTTGGGCGTAATACCTTACAATAATTG
>JBCBZU010000127.1:0-6284 GCA_039815165.1 Pseudomonadota bacterium | reverse complement strand
GGGAGACTGAAATGGATAGAGATTTGGAGTTAAACGTACATTTGCTCGAAAAAAATGAGATTAAAAATACCATAAATGCAGTAAATAACGCTTTAGAAAAATCCGGCTTTAGCTTGGGCGAATCGAGCACATTATTGCTTTATGATCCAGAGATAGAGATGGACTTTGATATTGAACCTGTGAATGGACTTGACAACCTGATTCAGCGTATTAGCTCTTGGCCTCTGTTAGGAGTTGTGGGATATGAATATAGCAAATACATCGTAGAAGTATCATTTAGAAAACATAAGGAAGCAGATTCAATTCATTGTATCTCGCTATCTTTCCCTGATGGACTTTATCGAGATAAGCAGTTTTTAGTTAGATTAAAAAACATAGCTGTTTTATTGCACGAGCAGTTGAACGCCGTTCGAACAATATCTGATGTTGAGATAGAGAGTGAGACAAGTGGATACAGCGTCGATAGTGAAATTGAGATGCTAGAGAAAAAACTGTCCAAGGTGAATATTGGTTAGATATTGTAAGCAAATCGCTTTTGAGTACTGATGCAGAAAATACAGAGATAGGAAAAGACGGAGATGTCAAAGTTCTAGAAAATGACATCTTAATTTTAAGACAGAAGAACTATATCCCCGGAGTATAGTTCCAAACAGGAGGTTGTTGCCTGGAGGACAAGCTGGTTCTCTTCCGGCCATAGATAATTTAGCTTTAAATCAGATTCCTCTTGAAGTCCCATTCAGGACTCAACTCACTCAGAACACTTGTGGAGCGGCATGCGGTGTTGAAGTTCTTAAAGACGTGGGAGTTGATTCTTCAATGACTCTCGTAGCCAAACTGTCACAATTGTTCTCATGGTAGTTAGCCGTTTGTTTATAGGTGAGTGCGTCTATTGCTTTGTATCCATGTATGTTCCTCTAGACATGGCAACGTTCAAAGGCTCAAGTCTACCTGTTTCATGTGATTGTCGGCAATGAAGCCCACCACAAAAGAGGTGTTTTGGGTGAGATTGGCACCTAACCTCACTCTTTTGCTCAAATCTCAGGTGAGGGGTGCGGTTTGAAATAAGTGGGGTCATACACTCTCCCTCCTGTATAAAAAACCAGCATAATATAATGGGTTAAATAGTGTTCTATTCCGTATCAATTGCCTTCTGCAATCGAAGGTTTTCATGGTGTATGGCGAGTGACACACACTCTATAAAAGCTCGAAGCCCCAAAAAGGCATCCTTACTAATATCATCGGGTGAAAGTGCTGCTGTCGATTCAGCAAAGTAGGTAAAACAATGACTGCACTCGGTAAGCGTGTAACTGGCCTCCCCTTGAATGATGGGGTTTACCATAGTGTTTGAATCTTTCATCTCGACTCCTCAGTTTAGTTGCCATGACAGAATTGTCCCCAATTTGGGGACATAATAGCATGTATCTAAAATGGGTACATGGAAAAAACGATACACACTACTGCTTACAAGAACTTAATAGCTTGGCTTAAAGAATGCCGAGAGAAGAAAGGTATCAGTATGCGTGACCTCGCCGATGAACTGGGCGTTTCTCATTCTTGGATTGGCAAGGTAGAACAAATGGAGCGAAGGCTAGATGTGTGTGAATACGTGCATCTTTGCGAAGCACTCGACGTCAGCCCCAGAACAGGGATAGATAAACTAAAATTAGAACTTTCAAAACACTAGGTATAAGCCTACTGCGATGTAACGAGCAAGTAAGCGGGCTTAAAAGTGCCCTTCCATCCCAACCCCTCTTAAGCATGCCCTGCCTCTGCCTGTCCAAGCCGTCACCGTCGAATACAGCGACGACCCCAAGCTCGATTACCTCTTTAAACCCGTCAAACCCCAAACCACCGATGCCCCGGCAGGCTGGTTCGAGCGCATGGGCACGGTCATGGAAAACGCCTGGGAAAACCAGAAACGCGCTTTGGCCACCCAGATAAAAGTAGTCAGCATCGCCGCCAACTGGGGTTGGGAAACCTTGCAAGGCGATTTTAACGAAACCCCCACCACCGGCCAAATCATCACCAACGCCATCGTCACCATGATCCCGGTGGTTGACCAGATCGCCGATGTGCGCGATCTGGTAGCCAATATCAAACTGCTGGTTTGGGACAAGCGCTACCATGAATTTCTGGTCTGGCTGGCCCTCTTCTTCACCCTAATTGGCCTTATCCCGACCATTGGCTCCGCTCTGAAAGGCGTGCTCAAAATACTTTGGAAAGGCGCCAAACTCGATGAAGTCCTCAGCGTCTTTAACTGGTTTATGAAAGGCAACGGCGTTAAATGGCTAAAAGAACTTCAAGGCGGCAAACTCAAGCAATACGCCGACGAAGCGGCTGACATTGGCCACCAAGTCTTCGACGCCATAATAGGCAAGCTCAAGGACTTAAAACCTTACATCCCCAATGCCATGACTGACGCTCACAAAGAACTTAACGGTATTCTCGCTACGCTGAATACCGTAAAAGGCAAAATCAACGGCATGTTTGAACAAGTCGCCAAAGAAATGAGCGAAAAGCTGAGCAAGCTATTGGATGAAGCTAAGCCGAAGGTAGAGAGCTCATCGACGCGGGGATCTTATAGCAAGCAGCAAGCGAAGGAAAAGCCGCCGGAGGATGTAATAATTGACACCTCAAGTCGTAGGAGTACGATAGGAGGTAGAGAAGTTGTTCCAAACAAAAATATAAGTCATGTGTACCAGCCTGGGCTCGACAGAATACCGTTACCAAGAACGGAAGGTCTTGGCGCGCGAGCAACAACACAGGAACTTTTGGATACAGGAGCAATTCCCGGTACTCAAGGAGTGATTCTCAATCAAAGAACCGTTGTTTTTGATGATATTTGGAAAATCTCTGAAAATGCTGGAGTGGAGTTTATTCTTACAAAAGAAAGCGGCAATTTTGTGTTACGAAGTGGCTCAATGACAACGGCACCAGTGAAGTTAGGGCAACGACCGATACTTCACACATATCCGACAGATGAATTTGGAATAAATAGCTTATTGCCTTCGACTGCCGATATTAATGTTTTGAATGCTGCATGGGCACGAAATCCAAATGGCCCTAGACCAGTTTCTCAAATATTAACAGGGCAAGATACTCCGACGGTTTTCCGTGCTACGGGTTTAGACCCTCTTCCAAAGAAAAACACAAATAAGCGGTAGATAATGATGAATACAAGTAATGGTAAAGATGATGAGGAAGTTATTGTTTACCTCAAGCATTATGCTGAATTAGAGAATTATTATTTGCACAAATTTAATAGTACCGATACATGTTTAATCAACTATTTTGATAAGGACGGTCAAGGTTGGTCTTTAATGGAAGAGGATGATGCTTTTGTTGAACGATGCGTTGATTTTTTAAGAAGGAATAATGCTCCAGAATTTGATGATATGGAAAAAATGAAAGTATTTGAATCAGAGAAGTCAGCAAGTATTAAGTGTCAGTAATGCTTTAATTTATAACAACAAAACAAGTCCAACAAAATATTGCTGGGCTTTTTATGTTAAGGGTTTGAGTTTGGTGCTGGTTCGGTGGTTAGCACTAGACAACTCTCCATCACTCTGACTGTCACTGGGGTATCAATGGTAAACCCCGCTTGTTGTAACCAGTGGCCTTTCATCTGAATCCACGGTACTGACGAATAAGTGGGGTCAGAGGAAGGGGGGAGTGTCTTTTGTGGGTAGTGAATCCATGCTCTATGCGCTAGACTTTTGTAATGGCTAATCACACTCTTATTATCGATCAAGGTGGTCACAGTACCCGGGCTATTGTCTTTAATAAAAAAGGCGAGCCGGTTCACTTTGTTAGTGAACCGGTAAGTGATCCAATTACCGAGCAGGATGGATTTGTCGAATATGATCCGCAGGCCATTATTGACTCTGTCTTTGTACTGTTAGAACGGTTATCCACACAGCTAAAACCGAAAACAATGCGCAAAATCAGTGCCGCTGGTCTTGTGGCTCAACGTTCAAGTATTGTTGCCTGCCAAAAGCATTCAGGCACGCCGATAACACCAATGATCAGTTGGCAGGATACTCGACATGCCCAGTGGTTAAACCAGCAAGCCTTTGATATTGACCACCTGCAAAGTAAAACCGGCTTACGACTAAATGCACATATGGGCGCAAGTAAAATAACCTGGCTACTGGACAATGATGCGCAGGTGCAGCACTATCTGGGCAATAATAATTTAGTGTTTGTACCTTGGGGTGGGTTTTTGGCTTATCACTTATGCAAAGGCGTAAGGCTGGTAAGCGATCCTGTACTGGCCGCGAGAACCGGTTTAACCGCTTATGGTGAAGCACAGTGGTCTGATGATTTGCTCAGGCTATTTGGCATTCCCCAAACCTGTCTGCCGCCTATTCAACCGAGCGCTTCCCACTATGGGGAATTATCGCTAGGCGCCCATAAAATTTCGCTAAGGCTCTTGGGTGGAGATCAAAACTTTATTCCTTATGCCTATGGTGAAGATCACCATAGGTACGCTGCTTTTTTGAATATCGGTACCGGCGCATTTATACAGGCGGTCGCCGACAATGGCTGCTATTCGCCTCTTTTAAAAACCTCGCCTGCCATCAATGGCAATAACGCCCGTATTACCCCTGTTATTGAAGGTACGATTAATGGTGCGGCCAGTGTGTTGGACTGGTGGCAGCAACAACTGCCGAGGCCCTATACAATGGGAGAGCTCGGTAGTTTGCTTGAAACCAGTACTGTTGTACCGATTTTTATCAACACCTTGTTTGGAAGCGGCTCACCGTATTGGACACGCGACAAAAAGCCTGAATTTATTGCCAGCGATAACACAAGCCATACTAACGAAGAAAAAACCGTGGCAGTCTTAGAGAGTATTATCTTTGCCATCACCATCAACTTTGAGCATATCAAAAAAATAAACCCGCGCATTCAGCATATTATTATCAGCGGGGGCTTATCCAAAATAGATTCACTGTGCCAACGCTTGGCCGACTTGAGCATGCACACTGTCTACCGCTATAAAGACAGTGAAGCCTCTGCCAGAGGGCTTGTTTTTTATATGAAAAATATACGGCAGTATCAGCCGCGTGAGCCGGTCGAAGGCTTCAAACACAAACAAACAGGCGCAAGCGCGATGCTAAGGGCTCGATTTAACAAGGTGTGTGAATGGATGAGTCAGTGTGAGTAGTGGCGGCCACTATACTCACGGGGCACTTGAAAAGAATACACTGCCATTTCAAACACGCGGTCATTGCGTTCTGGTACGCTCTAGGTCGGCCCCTGACGCCGAAGGTTTGAAATGACAGTGTATTCTTTTCTCTAAACTGGATAATAATGAAAGAACGGTTTATAAAACCAAAACATTACCACACCTAAAATTGAGGGGCTGAGTAAAGTTTTTTTGCCACCAGCTTGAATTCGGCATCTACACTGGTAATAACTCTACTCAGCCCTCACTTACTTAGAATTTACCACTAGCCGAGGCTGGTGCCTTTAGGACTACCGTTGACCAGCTCGCCAGAACTGGCAAATTTATCACCTGCACCATCGATGTTGCCGGGGGTAGAAGTAATGGGACCTTTGCCGCCAGAAATGGGAGTAGGACCAGAAATGGGAGCAGAAGAAGGACCACCAATAGAAATAAGATCTGACATATATCACCTTTTTAGTTGATTGTTAATTTAATAAATAAATAATTTGTGACAGCAAAACACGAAGCAAATTTAACCTAAAGTATGAATAAAAAAAATATATCATAAGTTATAATCTCTAGCGTTTAGAGTTTAAGAGCATTACGAAAGAAAAAATTAAAAAAATAGCTTGACCTAGCAATGTAAAAAATTATTACCGCTGATACGCGCGATTTACAGGCTGCTTTTAATGCTTGCGGTGTAGGTCGACAGTTGGTGCATGCGCAAGCAGTTTTTACACTCGATGCTGCCGCATGGCTTGACGGTGATTGGTCAAGTGCGGATTACTACTCGCGTATAACACCAACCTGTACAAAACGACAAAAGACCTGCGGTCGGCCACGCACGTATGACGACAAGTATACGCCAAAGGGGGTAGCGCATTTAGCGCGAACTGACGTGATTTTATTCTTGTATAAGTTCGCTCCAAACTCCAGCGACCTAAATTAATTGATCAATATTGAAGCGCGATCGCTTGTTTTGTTGTTTATCGATCAATTTTACAATCTTTTCTGCGGTTGCACGCCACGCGGTTAGCTTACCGCCATAGAGGGAGATAATATTGGTGTGCTGTTGGATAATGGTATCTCTATTGCGGAAGACTGCGCTTTT
>JBCBZU010000315.1:0-3380 GCA_039815165.1 Pseudomonadota bacterium | reverse complement strand
GGAAAAAAACATTTAATTCAACATAGTCGTTTCTGAGCGTTACCGTATAATCATCATAGCTTGACACCACCTCTATACCAGATAGTCGATAATTCCCGTCAACGCAGGTGCCCCGCTGCCTAATTTTATCAATAACAGATAACACCTCTCGAATATCAATTTTTTCTTCTGTTAACACAACAAGTCACCTCTAAAATCACACCTTTCCTATACTTGGCGAATACCAGTTTACAAAACACGAATTAAACTTATTGCTTACGACGACGTTACAATAAAAGGATGGGTTGCGTTTTTAAACCTCTGGGGGCAGCAGCCAGTACAGAACTTATAGAGGCATATTGACAGCATGTCTATAAGAAATTTTTTCAGCCCCTCCGGTAGTAAATCCATTTATTGCAATAGTTGGTGGATATTTTTCAATTCCGGCATGCGACCCATTTTTTCGCGCAACTTGCCTAAGGCCTCACCTTCTATCTGCCGCACTCTCTCTTTACTAACGCCGATAATATCGCTTAAATTCTGAATCGTTCGTGGATCACTGCCCAAAAGCCCGAAACGTTCTTTGAGAATATAAGCCTCTCGTTGACTCAGCAATTGATCCAAAAGCTGAATCATAAAACGGGAAAGCGCCTGGCTTTCACAGTCGCTATCGGGCCGGTACTGATTATCCGGCAGCATTCCATGAAGATCAATATTGTCGCCGTCATTCAAGGTCAAGTCCATTGACAATTGATTGCGATTAATGGATGTCAGTTGAGTGATTTTGTCTTCACTAAAATCGAGAGCCTTGGCAAGTGCCTTGGTCGAGTGTTGAGCACCAGACGACTGCCCGATATGCGCCCATAGCTTGCCCAAATGGCGATGGATGTCAGGGGTAATATTAATCACGTGCTTGGCATTGACGCGGAAGTTTTTAATCTTTGTTTCTATCCACGGATAGGCATAGGTAGAAAAACGATAACCTTTATCCGCATCAAATTTTTCTACTGCACGAATCAGTCCTAAGGTACCTTCCTGAATATAATCAATCATTTCGACTCGATCATTAGAATATTTTTTCGCAATGTGAAACACTAAAGGCAGATTTTTCGACACCATTCGATTGCGCAATTGCTCATAGTGAGCAATATATTGCTTAATATGGGTTTTGCGCAGCGGACTGACATCATCCTTGGATACCCTTCTATTGATGCCATGAGCGCCTAAATAAGCGAGAAAGCTTCGCTCCAATAGAGAGCCTGATGAAGAACATTCACCAATAAAATACCGTGCCAGCGTAATAACCAGTGGGGGCGACCAGCGAATAGTGGTCTGATTTCCGTTGCTGAGTACCGCCTGCAAATAGCGTTTAAGATTATCTTTATCGCACTGCTCAACAAGGTCGTTATATTCTTGCCTGAAGTGGAAGTAATCAGACTTATCATCAAACATGGGGACTTTGGGTGGATTGCCCGCAATAAGTATCAATAAGTATTCAAGCTGATCCGCCGTAGCAGGCTTACTGGCTAACTCGGCGACAAGCGCGGCACAACTGGCTTGAATGTCATACGCTAAATTTTTTTCTTCCTCAGCCGAAAGCAATTGGTGCTGCTTTAAGTTAATTTGAAACAAATCAAGGGCTGACTCCAATACATTAGGAACAGACTTTTCCCTTTGAGTCAGGGTCTTAGCGTCATCGTTGATTGGGTTTTCGAAGTGCTCTGGTGCCGACTCCACAATACCCCAAGCCAGTCCAAGATCAGTGCCTCCATTGGCAGAACCATCCACCTCGTAGGCGTCAATGCCTAGTGAATAGGCATCATTGTCAAAAGCATATTTGTCGAACATTTGTCTACTGCATAATTTGTCATCTAAGTTACTGATAGATACGAATATAAACTCAGACAAAGATTATTCATTAAATAGACAAAATTTAGACATAAACTAGACAATGAACTCAAAAACCTCCCCATTACCCAAGCAATCCACTCAACAGGCCACCTATAGCATCGGCATTGCCGCGCGAATGACAGGGATAAGCGCCCACACTTTACGCATCTGGGAACGCCGCTATCAACTCGGGCCCTCCCGGCGCAGTAAGAGCGGCCAAAGAGAGTTTACCATGACCGATATAGACCATTTAAAAATGGTGAAACGCCTTACCGACACGGGTGTGCGAATCGGCGATATCGCCCAGTTACCGATGAAGACCCTAAGTTCATTGGTCGAAGAAAATAGTCTGACACCACCCCCAGGACAGGCACAACACTTCTCCAAAGTCTATGTCTATGGACAAACCTTGGTGGATTTCTTCAATCAACATAAACAGCGCTATCCCTATTGCACATTTGAACTGCAAAGCAGCCTGCCAAGCCAGGATCAATTACCCGGCATAAACAGTGGCGAGAAAGAAGACATACAATTAGCCATCGTGCACATAGACGCCTTAAACGAAGGCCACCTGCCGTTATTGGACACCCTAGCGCTACCCACCATTATCAGCTATCAATATGCCAGCAAATCCATTAAAGATAAGTTGTCCAAAAACAATACCGAACTCATTCATATTGATGATATAGAAGATAAAATTGCCGACACCATAAATCGTGTCATTCAACTCGAGCACCATACGGGAAACCTGAATGACGCAATGAACATGTTGAATATAGAGCAGTTACCCTCCCGAGAGCGACTCTTCTCCGCAGAGCAGTTAAGGGAAATCGCCAAAGATACCCGCGATATCAACTGTGAATGCCCCCCTCACCTGGTGGAACTGGTCAGCAAACTTAACGCTTTTGAAGAATACAGCAAGAACTGTAAGGTCGATAACTGGCAGCAAGCGGCCATTCACGCCTGCATCTATAGCTACACCAACCAAGCCCGCTTCCTTATCGAAAAAGCACTGACAGCAGTCCTGCTCGAAGAGCCTGACACTGGACCAACAGAGATCGATAATCCTTAAGATTGGAAAATTTGGTTGAATTGCCCTTAGGGTAGCCCTAAAATACTGTACATTCATACAATACTGTATACAATTACAGAAAACGGTGAATCCTATGAATGTACAGCGCAAACTCGCCATACTCGCCGATGCGGCAAAATACGACGCCTCCTGCGCGAGCAGCGGATCGACCAATAAAAATTCACGCAAAGGCAGAGGCGTAGGCTCAACCTCAGGCGGAATGGGCATCTGCCACAGCTACGCCCCTGACGGCCGCTGCATATCCCTGCTTAAAATTTTACTGACTAACTTTTGCATATACGATTGCAGCTACTGCATTAATCGCGCATCGAGCGACGTTAATCGAGCCCGCTTCAGCACAGCAGAAGTGGTTAGCCTCACCTTGGATTTTTATAAACGCAACTATATTGAAGGGCTGTTTCTAAGCTCCGGAATTATC
>JBCBZU010000194.1:0-4921 GCA_039815165.1 Pseudomonadota bacterium | reverse complement strand
GACCCGTTGCAGACCAATATCGTCCAGCAATCGGTCATCCAGTTTGTATAGCGCCATTTCCGAGCGCTTTTTATTTTGCTTTCTTTGTTGGTTTTCACGCCATTGCTTTATTTGGCGATAGCGTCTGTGAGCCATTGCGCGAAGCTGTGCGCTGATGATTGTTGAAAACATGCTATGTCCTCCGTTAGTCGATGGAGAACCGCTGCTGAATCGGGGCCTTTTTTGTCGCTGTTAAATGAAAGAAGATATAAGAGAGATGACTAAGGCCGCGATCAGTTCCGCGGCCCAGTAATGATAAATTTATAGCGAATAAAAAGGCACGCGGAGAGCAACTGGCCAATTACCTTTGGCACGGTGCATAGGACAATAGGCCGGCATTAAGGTGCGCTCGACGCTAAAGGACGCGCGCGCGACATCAAATAATGCAAAACCGTATTTCATTGCGTGATTAAAACCCGTATAAATTAAATGAAGGTCTGCCTAAAACAGACAAGTGAAAGTATACACCCTTAGCACAAAATAGCTATGGTGAGACCTTTGCAAGAAAGCCATTTTGCTCTTATGCGGCGTTAAAAATATATCCAATCGGTCATTTATTCCCTATAAACTCCCTCTTTCCGTACATTTTTGCCTTGCCTAAAAGCAAAATCATCTTCCGTGCCAAGGTCTCATGGTATATTGGCGCTTTTATCGCACACTGTACGAGTAGCTGTATGCACCAATGTGACTTATTAATCTGCGCTCTCTGGATTGTTCCCATTGTTCCGCAGAACACGGCTTACAGGGATTGTGCCATCGTTGTTGACCAGGGCAAGATTACCGGCCTCCTGCCCCAAAAAGAAGCCCTACAGAGTTTCACCGCCAAGCACACGCTGCATTTAGATCAACATCTGCTAATGCCGGGACTAATCAACGCCCACGGGCATGCCGCCATGAGCTTATTCAGAGGTTATGCAGATGACCTGGCCCTGGAAACCTGGCTCAATGACTATATTTGGCCAGCCGAAGGCCAGCATGTTTCGGCGCAGTTTGTTCGCGATGGCACTCAGCTTGCGGTCGCAGAAATGATTCGCTCCGGTACTACCTGCTACTCGGATATGTATTTTTTTCCGGATCAAAGCGCCGCGGTTGCCCACGAGGCCGGCATGCGCGCGCAAATTACTTTTCCTATATTGGAATTCCCCAGTGCCTGGGCAGAAAATGCCGACCACTATATTACCAAGGGCCTGGCGGTCAGAGATCACTATCGCTCACATGAATTAATCGTGGTTAATTTTGGCCCCCATGCGCCCTACACCGTTAGCGATAACACCTTTAAGCGCATTGCGCTATTGGCCCCGGAATTACAGGCGGGTATTCATGTGCACTTACATGAGACTGCCCATGAAGTGAGCCAGGCCCTTGAACAAGATGGCCAGCGCCCGCTGCAACGGCTGTTCGATCTGAATGTGCTGACGCCCTCAACGCAGTGTGTGCATATGACAGCGCTTAACCAGGCGGATTATGCAGTGCTTAAACAGTCTGGCGCCCATGTGATTCATTGCCCGGAGTCAAATTTAAAATTGGCCAGTGGCTTTTGTCCGGTGCAGCGTTTATTGGACGAGGGCGTCAATGTTGCCCTGGGCACCGATGGTTGTGCCAGCAATAACAATCTGGATATGTTTGGCGAAATGCACACGGCGGCTTTATTGGGAAAGGCGCTTGCCAATAATGCCGCCGCCCTCAGCGCTTATCAAGTGCTGGAAATGGCCACAATCAATGGCGCCAAAGCCCTAAATATTGATGCCATCACAGGCAGCCTGGAGCGGGGGAAAAGTGCGGATATAATTGCCGTTAAACTCGACGCGATTGAGCAGCAGCCCCTGTACGATCCAATCTCGCAATTAGTCTATACCCACAATGGCCATCGGGTCAGCCATAGCTGGGTTGCGGGAAGGCAGTTAATGGCAGACCGGGAACTAAAAACCATCAATGAGCGGGAAATCGTCGCCAGTACACGGCGGTGGAGTCAAACAATTGCGGAGCACAAAGCACAGTAGCCACTGATCAGTGGCAAATTCTTCTGGAAAGTGCATGACTCAGGCAGCACAACAGCAGGGTCAAAGGACTTACTACCCAGTTTAGAGAAAAGGATACACTGTCATTTCAAACCTTCGGAGGCAGGAGCCGACGTAGAGCGTACCCTCGATAAATAGACCCTATTTATAGTCTATTGCTTGAGCTTCTTAAATAGACTAGTATGTTGGTCTATATCGTCTATGAGAGGTGTAAAGATGTTACAACAAATAGGCTCTTACGAAGCTAAAACAAAACTACCAGAAATTCTCCGTCGAGTTGAATCTGGCGAGGCGTTCACAATTACTAATCGCGGTAAACCTATAGCCGACATTATTCCCAGCCGGTCTAGCGACCGATTAAAAACAGCCGCCGCCATTGACAATATCGTAAAAGCCAAGAAGCATAAAATAAGTAACGAGCGTTTAGACGCGCTAAAGCGAGATGGTCGAAAATGACTGACTTTGTTTTAGATAATTCTGTCGCGATGCGTTGGCATTTAGAAAGCGAAAAGGCAATAGACCAACAATATGCAGAGTCAGTACTGCTTAGTTTTTCTGAAGTCGATGCCTTGGTGCCCAATTTATGGCATTTAGAGGCCGCTAATGTGTTATTAGGCGCTGAAAAGCGGGGGGATACTACGATAGGTGAGGTTGAACGTTTTATTGCTCAACTAGAGAACCTTCCATTACATGTTGACCCGTTAACATCAAATCAGTCGTTTAATAGGACAATGGCAATTTCTAGAGCCTATAAGCTGGGCAGTTATGATGCTGCCTATCTTGAACTTTCTATCAGAGAAGGTTTGCCAATAGCAACTTTGGATAAAGGCCTATTGAAAGCTGCGAAAAAGGCTGATGTTCCTGTGTATCTTAAATCATAAATTTATTGAGACTTTTGTAAGAAACGGCTCAAACTCTGCGATCATGTGCACAGGCCAATAGAGACAGACTTGTCATTTCACTCTGTGGGTAAACGCCTATTGCTCACAGCTTACTACGGTTAAAACACCACAATAAAAGCGCTTGCTGCCGACGGCTACTAACGGGGCACTTGAAAAGAATACACTGTCATTGCAAACACGCGGTCATTGCGTCCCTGTACGCTCTACGTCGGCTCCTGCCGCCGAAGGTTTGAGATGACAGTGTATTCTTTTCTCTAAACTGGTTAGTAACTTGCTTATTGCAACCCCCGCCGCTGCACGGACACTGGTGTAGTTGTGTCCGCATGCGGCTTTACTATACTACTGCACCACTTAGTTTACCGACACCGGCAGCCAATAGATTGTTCCTGTCGGCGTATACGGGTCTGTGCCTTCTTTATAATAGGCATAACCAGTACCAAACTCTAAACCAAGTGAATCGGCTACTGCAGTCGCCAGATAACTACCCCCAACACGTGCAGCTGACTCAAGCCATAAGTGCTCATGGTATATTGAATGTTGATGCTGTGTTTCAGCGGCATAACTTGTCGAGAACCTCAACAACACTGCATAATCATCCATTACCTGCGCCATTGGACCCGTGTGCTCTTGTTTGTTCATAAGCTCAAATTGCCAAGCGTTTATCAGTTCACGAGCAATATCGTTCACCATCTTGGCCCCACCCGCCACAAGACTATCATCCTCTAAATACGCAGTAGATACATAGATAGTATTCGTATTATGGTCATAGTTGACATAGTGGTCTGCACTGTCGCTGTATGCCAATGTTGGGGGCTCAGTAAAATCAAATTTTCCTGCAATAACTGGAAACAGTTGATCAACGATTGTTTGTTTATCGCCTGTTGCTAAGGTGTCCCAGTTTTGTAGCATTTGAATAATACCGTTTGACTCCAATTCCTCCATTGCCGCGTCCATATTACCGGCGATTAAGTTCAAAATTTCTGGTGGTGCTGCGCCGATATAATCATCCCTACGCATCGCTAAATGATTTGCAACATTTCTATATTCGTTTTCAATATCCAATAGGGTCTTGCCATGTGACTCCATTAGTCTTAATAAGCTTGCCTTCTCCTTCCAGGTAAGGCTTGTGCCTTCAGGTAAGTACTCCACTGATCGTAGCAACTTATCAAGCGTTTCTGGGGTATCTTTAAAATATGGGTGATACAGCTCAAAGCGAAAATTGTTATATGGGTTAGGTGGTAATGCGCCTTTTGCTTCTTGCAGGTCCCTAACAGATTGGTTAAAAAAGGCGCTACCGTTCATTTGAGTAAGGGGTACCGCTTCATTGTAGTTTTTAGGAAGCGAATCAGTAAGGCTATTGAGTTTGTCAATATATGCATCCACTTCAAGTCGACTCGGAACGGCGACAATACTGCTGCCGCGTGATAAAGGCTTGTTCATTGAATCGAACATATACCCATCGTAAGGGGCACTTATTTCAATCGCACTCCAATCGCCATCAGGCGATGCGGGTGGAATAGCGATATAAGGCAAGACATTAAGGTTCTCATCCACTATAAGAAATTGCGTGTCGCCGTAAACCTCTCTCGCGACGACACGTCTTTCTCCTGAATTTAAAACGCCACCCATGCTGGCGCCAATCGTTATTCTCAGTACCAGCTCATTATTAATCACCTCACCCTTTGCTGCTCTCCATGAGCCATTGGGTAATCTGTATCCAACATCTTGTTGAGCCTCCGAACCATCGGTAATTAGGCCTGCATCGGGATTGGTTACACTTATGCCAGTTTGTGCTGTGAGGCGGTTGGCAATAATATTAGTAAATACAGACGATGAGTTTTTGGGTTCCAAATATAAGTAAACGGTAATACTACAGCCGATCTATTCAGAACCATTCCTGAAACACTAGCGGACTATTGCTATGAAGAAGGTAAATGGAGCACACGCCAGGTGATAAATCAT
>JBCBZU010000154.1:0-5852 GCA_039815165.1 Pseudomonadota bacterium | reverse complement strand
GCTTGGTGCAGCCGTTCTCGGTACTCTTCCCGCTAAATACGCACCTTCAGAGTGCCGTTAAGTTTCTATATTGAGTGTTAAGCAAATACGCTTTGGCAAAAACTCAATGTTTTAGTTACATGATGAGTAATATTTTGTAACAATACCGGCCCGGCTTGGTCCCCCCCCCTACAAGCCGGGCCTTTTTATTTCTTCGTTAAAAATAATTAGTTTAAAAATCCCACCAAGAAAAAGGATACGTAAGCGCTAGTTTTTAACCATCCCTTTTTTGTTTATCATCCGACCAAAAAACAATCACCCCGCCTTAATAATAAACAGCACTGCCAAAGCAAATCATATTTCCGTAATTAATGTGCGTATTTATGCGTCAGCGCTCATCATCCCTATTGACATCTAAAATATTATTTCAGTAGACTGCCCAACAGCTCGATAGCACACTCAAGCAATCAAACAAAAACCAACCGAGCGATTGCTTTTTTAAACTTGATCCAAAACAATCCAAATAAGGAAAAAGGGGAGGGAATTAACATGCTACTGATCAAAAACCTGGCCATGGATTTTCACATAAGGCAAATCCGCCATAAACTTTCACAGTCTCTATCCAAAGTCGTTTTTTTCACTCTGCTATCAGCATTATCTTTTTGCACTTATGCTGAACAATATTATTGGGCATCCAATAGTGGATTAAGATTTGTTGGTGCATTCACCTCAGCTTTAGCAGCCTGTCAGGCAGGCGTAGCAGATGTGGGTACTAGCTATAGTTCCATGCTTCCTGGCCCATATGAAAACAGATTTGGATGTTATGGAAAGAATAGAGACACATTAATACCTGAAGAAAAAAGCTATGCAAGCGCAATCAGAGTAAAATGTCCAAGCACTGGTCGTTTACCCTATTATTTAGCCGCGGCATGCTCCCCTCCTAAACTAAACGATGGCGATAACGATAACAATACCTGTAACCCAATCAATATCGCCACCGGCAAAAAATTCTATCAAGCCATTGATTACCAGGACAATGATTTTACAGTGTCCCGTTACTACAATGCATACGGATATTGGACCTTTAACTACACCCAAGATCTTATACTCTTGCCTGGCATTATCAGTATCGCTTCAGGCAGAACCTACAACGGTTACATATATTCACCAAGTTATGGCAAAATGCTGGTCCGCCGTGCGGACGGCGCAGAAATTGAATTTGACTACACCATTAATGCCGAGACCGGCACAACATACACTGCGCCCTCACACCGAAAAGAGCGCCTGGATCTCGTCAATAATGACTACAATAACCATGTTATCGAAAGATACAGGCTAGGCGATTTCTTATACCTGCCCTATACCCATAAGCTGACCACTCGCACGACAATTGAAAAATACGACAGCAAAGGCAAACTGACTGCTATCTCCCAGCCAGGCAATGCCGATATCACCATAGAATACAAAGCCCCACACGACAAAACCGATTGGCCCTCAGCAATAAGCCTTACCAAACAAGGCCGCACATTAAGCTATCACTACAGCGATAAATTCCCGCGCATTCAGACCATTATCACGCCCGACGGCGCAAGCTTGCAGTACCACTACCGCAACGAACATGCAGTATCGGCAATTTATCGGGGTGTGCTTAGCCAGGTGATTTATACAGATCCGCTAGGGCAATCGCGAGTGATCAACAGCTATAGCTATCAAGACAACAACAACGCCCACCTGATTACCGGCGTAAACGATAGCAATGACCAAGTCATATCCTCCGTTCAATACGATTATCTTGGCCGGGTAGTGAGTAGCGAAAAAGGCCCGGCCGGTTCAGGCATTGAGCGCACACAAATCACCTACCATAACAACGGTTCGCGTACCCTCACCAATGCACTGGGCAAACGCAGCACCTATCACTTTACTGAAATAAATGGCGAGTACAAAATGACCGAGGTAGAAGGCCACCCCTCTGCCAATTGCGCTGGCGCTAACCAAGCCTACACCTATGACGACAATGGTTTTATCGCAAGCCTGACCGATTGGAACGGTAATATCACCACCTATACCCACAACAGCCGCGGCCAGGAACTCTCGCGCACCGAAGCCAGCGGCACCCCCGAGGCCCGCACCATCACTACCCAATGGCACCCCGAGCTTAATTTACCTATAAAAATAACCGAACTCGGCCGCGAGACCCTAATGACTTATAACGCTGACGGGCACTTGCTATCAAGGCAGATTAATAAGCGATAACAAAAATGTTTGCACGGGCAATCCAATCCATTGGCTTTGATAAACCCATAACCACAAAACCATTTTTAGGTTCAAGGAACTGATAATGAACATTCAACAAACCCTACTGGCCATGGTGATGGCCGCCTGCTTAAGTGCGCCGGTATTCGCACAACAAACCACCACCTACACCTATGACGCCAACGGCAATAAGCTGAGCGAAGACGGCCCCCGCGACGATGTATCGGATATCACTCGCTACACCTATGATGCCTCGGGCAACCGCCGCACCGTGACCAACGCCCTGGGCCATCAAACCCAATTGTTGGACTACAACGGTCGCGGTCAGGCGCAGCGGATAATTGATGCCAACGGCACCGAAACCCTATTGACCTACCATGTGCGCGGCTGGCTGGAAAGCGTCACCGTGCTCGACCCTGCCGGTAATCCGGCCCTAAACAGCGTGACCGAATACGCCTATGACAAGGTGGGCCAGATAACGCAAGTCACCTTGCCCAACGGCGTGGTGCTCAACTACCAATACGATGCCGCTCGCCGCCTTACCCAAATCAGCAACAGCCTGGGTGAGCGCATTCGCTACACCCTGGACAATGCCGGTAACCGGATTCAAGAACAGATACTTGATAACGGCGGCGGCATTAGCTATACCGTGAGCCGAGCCTATGATGAACTCAGCCGGGTAATGGATATTATCGGGGCAGAGGGCCAGCTAACCCACTTGGACTATGACGTCAACAGCAACACCACCGCCATCACCGATCCCAAGGCACACACCACCGGCCAGGGCTATGATCCGCTGGATCGCCTGCGCCACACCACCGACCCCAATGGCGGCATCACGCAGTTTAGCTATGATGAACAGGACCGCCTAAGCACCGTCACCGATGCCAACGGCAATACCACAGGCTACCGCTATGATGCCTTTGATAACCTCACCCAAGTGGATAGCCCCGACACCGGCCTCACCACCCACCAGTACGATCAGGCCAATAACCGCATACGCAGCCTGGACAGCCGCGGCGTGGCCACCCATTACCGTTACGATGCCCTCAATCGCTTAAGCGCCGTGACCTTTCCCGCCTCACCAGCCGAGAATATTACCTACACCTACGACCAAACCGACTCTGCCGGCTACGGCATTGGCCGCTTAACCCGCGTGCAGGACCAAAGCGGCACCACGCGCTATACCTATGATCATCGCGGCAACCTGACTCAAAAAGTCACCGTGCTCAATGGCCAGGCTTACACCACCCAATACCGCTATGACCTGGCCAATAACCCAGTGACCATCACCTATCCCAGTGGCGTGATCGTAAGCATAAGCTATGACGACCAAGGGCGCTTATACGCCATGGACTACCGCCAACCCGGCGGTGACGCCACGCCCCTGATCAACAGCACCACCTATCTACCCTTTGGCCCCGCCACGCGCATGCGCTACGGCAATGGCCTGCTGTCGATCATGGATTACGACCAGGACTACCGCTTAACCCGCCTAAGCACCGGCTCAGTGCTGGATATGCGCTATGAGTATGATGCCAACGGCAATATCACCGCCATTGATCACCTACAACAAGCCGCCAACAAGCGCTTTGACTACGATGCCCTCAACCGCCTGGACAGCGCCCAGGGCGACTATGGCGCTATCGACTACACCTATGATCCCGTGGGCAACCGCCTAAGCCGGGATCAACAAGGCAGCGGCCGCACCCAAGCCGACCGCTACCACTACCTGCTGGGCAGCAACCAGTTAAACGATATCGATAGCGTGTTCAGTACTAACAACAACAGTAACAGCAGCAATAAAAACTATATCCATGACAGCAATGGCAACCCCATTCAAATAGGCAGCGGCCCGGCCCAAACGGACTACCACTACAACCACGCCAATCGCCTAAGCACCGTGACCACCGCCACCAGTACAGTGGACTATCGCTACAACGCCTTGGGGCAGCGCACCCAAAAAACCGTCACCACTGGCGGCAACTCAGTAACGACTTACTACATCTACAACGAGCTCGGGCAGCTACTCACAGAACTCAATGGCAACGGCGATATCACCCGCGACTACATCTACGCCAACGGCCAACTGCTCGCCACCCTGGTCACCACCCTGCCTAACGCGGGCGGCGGCGATGCGTTTTACCTGGTCAACAAAGCCAGCGGCTTAAAACTGCGACCCGCCGACGGCAGCGACGGCAGCCCCATCATCGCCACCCAAGCCAGCAACACCAGCGATTGGGTGCGCTTTCGCAAAGTGATGCGCAGCGATGGCTACTTCTACCTGCAAAACCTCCACACCGGCATGTACTTTCGCCCAACCAGCAATAGCGATGGCAGCGGCCTGGAACAGCGCCCCAGCAGCTACAGTGGCGTCCGCACCCAGTGGTCACTAAGCACCGCCGACAGCGACCACCACCACCTGGTCAGCCGCTGGACCGGCAAATACATCCGCCCCAACAGCGGTCGCGCCAATAGCCCAGTAGTCCAACAGCCCAACACCTGGACAGGCGACTGGACACGCTGGCAACTCGAATCCATCCCCACAGTAGCCGAGCCTACCACCACCTTGTATTATGTGCACAACGATCATCTGGGAACGCCGAGGGTATTAACCGATCAGGATCAAACCATCGCTTGGGCAGCAAGCTATACGCCCTTTGGTGAGGCGACGATTAGTACTGAGGTGGTGGAGAATAATGTGAGGTTTCCGGGACAGTATTTTGATGGGGAGACTAACCTGCATTACAACTATTATCGGTATTACGATCCAGCAACTGGGCGTTATATAACACCTGATCCGATTGGAACAATGGAAGACTATTCCGATCCGCAATTGCAAGCCGCAATCAGTTTAGGTGTTGTGGATGAAAATATTCGCTCTGGCTTAAATCATCTCTATGGTTATGCTGAACAAAATCCAACATTATGGTTTGATTTTTATGGGTTGAGAAATCAGGGTGGTGGAACTCGTTCAAGCGGGTCGCGTAGTACCGCAGGTCAAAATTTGACATGCGAACAAAAGTGTTACAAAGATGCTATTAGGTCAACGATTGCCGAAGGCTTTCTAGGACTTACTCCAGTTAGTCGTGCAGCAACATTACTTTCTAAGGCAGGCGGATTAGCTTCATTTGGTGGTTTTAATGCGTTATCAACTGCTCAGTGTATAGTTAAATGTCAATGTAAGGCAAAATAATGGCTAGTTTAATATTCTTAATTATAGGAGTTTCATGCTTCGGGTTTATATTGTATGACTACATTGAAAGAGAAAAGCACTGGAGTAAACTATCCTCTATAGCTGCTATATTCTTGTGCGTGTCACTTTATTTGCTGTCCTTTTTAATGTCTTATTACTATTACTCTGAAGACAGAATAGTGATGTTAAAGATTCCTGCGATGACCTTTGCTATTGCTAGTATTGTATTAATAGCTATCTTTAGGGGAAAATTTTCAGACCAATAGTGCAGAAAAATTAAAGAACGGTTACGGAGGGATTAAAAATTAATCACCTCCGTTTTTATTTTAATCCAGATGGCGTGACCGATAAGCAGCGATGGATTGATGCAGCTGTTGCCCGGTATTGGCAATCCACCGCTGAAAAACAATAGAGGGTAAAGGGG
>JBCBZU010000014.1:0-15194 GCA_039815165.1 Pseudomonadota bacterium | reverse complement strand
CTCTCTGTCTCTCTGTCTCGTCCATAAACAGCTGCCCCTTATGCTAAAAATTCCTTCGTTTCTTGTTGATGCATAGGGTGAGTTTGGAAACGCGAGACCAACTTGTACTGAATTTAGGTTGATAAACGATATGTATGTTCCGATACGGCTAGCTATTATTGCCAATCTATTGTTACTGGGTGCCTGCTCTATACTCAACCGTGAACCCGCAGATGGCCCTCCGCCGCATCCAGTGGATGTGTCTAACATTCCCAATGCCCGGCCGGCTCCGGTTGTGCGAACCCGTGCGGGAAATGCGCCACACTACAAAGTCTTCGGCAAAACCTATCGTATCTTGCCGGCAAGTGCGGGCTACCGTGAGCGGGGCATTGCCTCTTGGTATGGCACCAAGTTTCACGGCCGCAGTACGGCCAACGGCGAGATTTATAATATGTTTGCCATGACCGCCGCCCATAAAACCTTACCCATACCCAGTTATGTCAAAGTCACCCATGTTGGCAATGGTCGTTCGGTGATCGTCAAGATCAACGATAGGGGTCCCTTTGTCGATAACCGCATTATCGATTTAAGCTATGCAGCCGCCCGAAAATTGGGCTTTGATAAGGTCGGCACTGCCTTAGTGGATGTGGTCGATGTGACGCCGGCAGCAGGGGATGCAGGGCAAGCAGTAGCGCTCAATGATGCCTCTCCACACGCATCATCGGGTGGGCTGAACTCTGCAACTGTGGCCGTGGCATCAGCGCCACCACCCAAACCCATGCCTGGCAGCGGTGAAATTCCGGCTAATCCTCTCGCTAAGTGGGTGGGCAACTATTTATTGCAGCTAGGCGCATTTCAACAGCGACACAGCGCGCTGAATTTACAACTGCGTATCGTGAGTTTGCTAACGGCGCCGGTAACTATTATCCAGGGGCGTGACAAATTGCACCGGGTGGCCGTTGGCCCTGTTGATGATCAGCAAGTGATATCGGACTGGCGGCGGGTGCTGGAACAGCATGGGCTGGATGTGGGGCATATTGTCAGGGAGGATGAGATGCGTTTCAAATAAACCACCGAGATGTATCTTTTTAGGAGCCCACTAAAGTTTGAGGTTTTGCTTAGGGTGCCTCAACCGCTTCTGCTATACACAAACACTCGCCAAGCGCAGCAATAAATGACCCCTTGAATTCTCTATGGCAGGTTAAAACTATGATAAACTGCCGCCTCACTCATTTGTTGCATTATTTTTCCGATCTATTATGCCTAGCTTAACTTCGGTTAGTTTTCTCTTTTCTTTTGTTATTATTTTTTTCTCGCAAACGCTCTCGGCTAATTCGCGACAGGTTATCATCCCTGCTGCCCCGCAATTGGCAGCGACGGCTTACCTATTGATAGATGCCAACTCCGGCCGGGTGTTGGCAGAGAAAAATGCCGATGAAAAGCTGCCTCCTGCCAGTATCACTAAATTAATGAGCAGCTATATTGTCTCCGCTGAAATTGCACGCGGCTCCATTGCCCTCAATGACCGAGTGCCCATTAGCGTAAAAGCATGGAAGAAGGGCGGCTCGAAAATGTTTGTGCGTGAAGGTACACAAGTTCCGGTGACTGACCTTATGCGCGGTATGATTATACAGTCGGGCAACGATGCCACCATTGCCCTGGCAGAGCATATTGCCGGTAGCGAAGAAGCATTTGTGGATGTGATGAATCAGCAAGCGGCCCTATTGGGCCTATCCAATACCCAATATCGCAACGCTACCGGTTGGCCGCAACCAGGGCATTACTCCAGCGCAAGGGATATTGCGACCCTGGCGCAGGCACTGATCGCTGAATTTCCCGACAGCTACAGGCTCTATTCAGAGCAATATTTTAGTTACAACGGCATTAACCAGCCCAACCGCAACAAACTGTTGTTTAGGGATAAAACCGTAGACGGAGTCAAAACAGGCCATACAGAAAACGCGGGCTATTGTCTGGTGGCGTCTTCTGAAAAAGAGGGCATGCGCCTTATCTCGGTGGTTATGGGCACTCGCTCTGACGATGCCCGCGCGGCAGAGTCGCAAAAATTACTAGCCTATGGCTTTCGCTATTATCACACCCATAAACTCTATGAGAGAAACGCCGTTATTTCTCAACCTCGGGTCTGGAAAGGCAAACAAGACAGTCTGAATCTGGGTGTTCAAAAGCAAGTTTTTCTCACCGTACCCCGGGGCACAGAAGACCAGCTAGTGGCTACAGCCAGTATTGATGAAACTATCGAAGCGCCTATTTCTGTGGGCCAGGAGCTGGGTAATGTGATTGTTAACCTCAATGGCGAAGAGCTGTTAAACGCCCCTTTAGTTGCTCTCAATGCCATAGAGCGTGCAGGTTTCCTTAGCCGCCTTTGGGATTCAATTAGTCTGTTTTTTCACCGCTTATTTGGCTAGGCTGCCATGACCGTGCCAGAGTCGCCCAAAATAGACTTTCCCTGTGAACACTACCCCATCAAAATTATGGGTGATGCCAGTACCGAAATGGAAGTGTTTGTAATCGAAACCGTTGAGCGCCATGCTCCCGGTTTTGATCGTGAGCGCATCACTATTCGTGCCAGCGGCAAAGGCCGTTTTCAATCCATCACTGTCTATATTACCGCCACCGGCATTGACCAGCTAAAGGCCATGCATCAGGAATTAGTGGCCAGTTCAATGATTAAAATGGTGCTGTAATTGGGGCCATTGATTGTTCGCCATTTGGGTTTACAGCACTATCAACCCGTATGGCAAGCCATGTCACACTTTACCGATCAGCGAGATGACGCCACCCAAGACGAATTGTGGCTGGTAGAGCATTACCCGGTGTTTACCCAGGGGCAAGCGGGCAAGCCTGAGCACTTACTTAATCCTGGCGATATTCCCGTAGTGCAGTCTGATCGCGGTGGACAGGTGACCTATCACGGGCCCGGTCAGCTGGTGATTTATCCTTTAATAAACCTGCGCCGTCGCCATATGGGGGTTCGGGATATGGTCACCTTATTGGAAAGCCTCTGCGTTGAATTTCTCGCTGAGTTTGACATTGAATCCTACCCCAAGGCTGACGCGCCGGGAGTGTATGTGGCTGTTGACCAGAGTAAATCCCCGGATAAGCCCCTATCGAAAGAAGCTAAAATTGCCTCGGTGGGCTTAAGGGTGCGCCGAGCCTGTTGTTTTCATGGTTTAAGTATTAATATCCATATGGATCTCAGTCCTTTTCGTTTGATTAATCCCTGTGGTTTTACCGATATGCCGATGACCCAAGTCTCTGATCTCACCCCCTATGAAGGTGGCATCACAGAGACTGTGCTTCAATCCATTGGTGCGAAAATTGCGAATAAATTGAATGCAGCGCCAGTGGTGTATAATGATCAGCTACCCTTGGCGCTTTTGTCCTAATGCTTAGCGGTCTTAAGCGCCCACCTCAGCAGGATAAGTGCCCTTCACTAGAATTTGAGACGACATGAAAGAGTTAATCCCCACCAAAGAACGGCCGACCGCACCGGTTCGCCGCACCGTTCGCCACCAACAAGGTGAAAAGCTCCGCGATGCCGACAAGGTAGAGCGGATTCCTGTAAAAGTCATCGCCACCGACCAAATCCAGCGCAAGCCGGACTGGATTCGTGTGCGCATGCCGGCCTCACCAGAAGTGGAGCGAATCAAGAAAATTCTGCGAAAAAATGGCTTATCCAGCGTATGTGAAGAGGCCTCTTGCCCAAATTTAGGCGAGTGCTTCTCCGGTGGCACCGCCACGTTTATGATTATGGGCGATATCTGTACCCGCCGCTGTCCCTTCTGCGATGTGGGCCACGGCAAACCTAACCCCCTGGATAAAAATGAGCCACCGCATTTGGCCGAGGCCATTGCTGAAATGCGCCTTAAATATGTGGTTATCACCTCGGTGGATCGTGACGATTTGCGCGACGGTGGTGCCCAGCACTTTGCCGATTGTATTCGAGAAGCGCGCAAACATTCACCTAATCTGGAGGTGGAAATTCTGACCCCCGATTTTCGAGGCCGTATGGATATTGCCCTGGACATTCTCGAACAAGAAGCGCCCGATGTATTTAATCACAATCTGGAAACAGTGCCTCGACTGTATCGCGAAGCCCGCCCTGGCGCTAACTACCGGTGGTCTTTGGAATTACTGAAGCAATACAAAGCGCGTCGCCCTGATGTCTTAACCAAGTCGGGCTTAATGGTTGGCTTGGGTGAAACCAAAGAAGAAATCATCGCCGTGATGGCCGATATGCGCGAACACAACATCAATATGCTGACTATTGGGCAGTACTTGCAGCCTTCTAAAGATCATTTGCCGGTACAACGCTTCGTCACCCCAGATGAATTTGATGAATACAAAGCACTCGCGGATGAGATGGGATTTGAGCGAGCCGCTTGTGGACCACTCGTCCGTTCTTCCTATCATGCGGATCAGCAAGCACACGGTGAAATTGTCAAATAGATAATATGAGACCTTTGCACGAAAGCCATTTTGCTCTTATGCGGCGTTAAAAATGTACTCAATCGGTCATTTATTACCTATAAACTCTCTCTTTCCGTGCATTTTTGCCTTGCCTAAAAGCAAAATCATCTTCCGTGCAAAGGTCTCAATATGCTGCAAAAGCCGCAAACAACGCTTGTTGCCCTTGTTCTTATTTCTTTATTAAGCCTTACTCTGCTGAGTTGTGAACCGTCGGATTCAGCAGAATCCATGTTTTCCAACTACCTTTGGCGCTTATCCAACAGTCTTGAGCTTGACTTGGACATCGTCGATCCACCCGCGGATTTACCCCGCTATGCGACTCGTCGAGAACTGCTGTACTCAATTCCATCAATCAATATTAATCTGCTCGAATTTCTAAAATTATCACGCTGCGATCTACAGCGGCACATTGGTCAGCGCAATAGCGCCCTTGGCAAAGTAATGAAAGATTCGCAGATCCTTATCTATGACAGCGTTTTTATTCAGCTTGCCCAGGAGTGTTTAACACACTACGAGCCCACTGATCCGCTCTACATAACACTGGCCACAGCGCTGGAGCATAAGCAGCGGTATTTGCCCGAATTAATATGGAATGCCTCCTTTGCCAGCGACGAGTTCCAACAGCTGTTTTCATTGGGAGCCAAGCCTTTCGACTACACCAGCTTGTCAAATAATCCAGTTGAACTTATTTATGCTTTAGAGCAAATGGCTGACTTTTTAGCGCAACTCGCCGTTAACCGAGCAGATATAAGTGATGCTGAAACGGCACAGGCTTTTGAACAGGCTCTGGGGGTTATCGGGTCCAGTAAATATATCGGTGCACTGCGTCTGTCCATGAAAAAAGTTCGATATACATTCGCTCAGGCAGATCAACTGTTGCAGGTGAGACTCGACAAACGTCCTCTATGTACGGCAACAAGGCCTAATAATGCGCAATTTAATATTGTTAATACAGTTTTCCAAAAATTTTATATTGGAGACGTTCAGCCCTATATCGCTAAACTCTACCAGCGAGCAGAACGGGTATTCGCCGCGATTGATCAGTTGCAAGCGAGACAAAAAACAAATCCTGATTTCAATATCTACTGGCAGAACTTATACGCCGGCCCAAACAGTGAATGGCATACCTACAAACAGGCCATTGAACAGCATCGGGCTGGATGGCAAAGCTTATTTGTTCAGTGTGGTGCTTTGCCTTTCGGAGGGCAGAGGGCAGAAGACAGAGGACAGTGGGGGGGCTGACTTCATTGAACTTTGAACTCATAAATGCTAATTGAATGATCGGTAATATGTTAAAGCATCATCTGCTTTTTTAGCAAATATAGAGAGTTCGGGGTCACTAACATAACCCATCGAATCTATTAGGCTATCAGCCCATTCAGTTTCTAGGCGTGCCGCCACGTTTCCTACATCATCGGGTGACTTTTCATGGAAGAAAACATCTATAAAAAACGGGTCTTTAATCTCGTATTTAGTACTCAGGCGAGTGATGATATTTGCAGCAGCTGAGGGTTCCATTGCCACTATCGAATTCACTGCTAAATCATAATCATCTCCATTTTCAGATCTAATCAAATCATTGAGTACAGTTGCCGCAAGTTGTGAATTGTTATTCTCTGCCCAACCTACAATTTGATCTAAGGTGTAAACAGGCTCATCGCTTGCGACCACTGTTGTATCGCTTGCTTTCTGGCTGGCAAACTGTTGATACTGGGTCACTGCCGGTTTGCCAGGATCCGAGAATGAAGTGTTAGAAAGGCTGTAACTGTTTGTTAGTGGTGGTATAGACATTTTATTTACTCTTTGGAAAAAATTAATAGAAAATTAAAATAATTAATGCGGAATTAATAAAGCGGAATTAATAGAATTAATGGGACACCCATAGGAATTAATGGGACACCCATAAATTATTGACTTACTTTGCTGTCTTAAGTAGACTGCGTTGTTATGACAAGAGCCCGCGAACAAATTATTGACCCATCGGTCACGTCTTATTACCACTGTATTAACCGCTGTGTGCGCCGTGCTTATTTGTGTGGTGAGGATGAACTAACCGGAAGGTCGTTTGATCATCGTAAGCAGTGGGTGGTGGATAAGTTGAAAGAGTTGTCCAGTATTTTTGCTATTGATATCTGCGCCTATGCGGTTATGTCTAACCATTATCATGTAGTACTGCACATTAATTCTGTACAAGCAGCGGCCTGGACGGATAAGCAAGTGGCTCAGCGTTGGATGCAGTTATTTAAAGGTAATTTGTTAGTCGCCCGCTGGTTGCAAAATGATTCTCTTTCTGAGGCTGAATGTTCAGCCGTAAGCAAGGTGTTAGACGAGTGGCGTGGGCGTTTGCTGGATATCAGTTGGTTTATGCGTTGTTTAAATGAAAGTATTGCCCGTATGGCGAATGAAGAAGATGGTTGCAAAGGTCGGTTTTGGGAGAGCCGTTTTAAAAGCCAGGCACTGCTTGATGAAGCCGCTATTTTAAGCTGTATGATGTATGTCGATTTAAATCCAGTACGTGCAGCAGTAACCGATACTCTTCACGATTCGGACTTCACCAGTATTCAACAACGCTTAGGAGAATTTGCTGACCGTAAACCGGGTCGGCCTGAAGTTAACAGTAAAGGTAAAAATACCCAGCTCCAAGGACCTAAATTACTGGCCTTTCAAAAGCAGTCTTACGCAGATAAATCAAAGACTGAACAATGCAATAGCAATCACTCGCCTGTAGTCATTCCCTTTGCTTTTGACGATTACCTCGCATTAATCGATTGGACGGGGAGGGCAATTAGGGACGATAAGCGTGGTTATATCCCCGACCATATTCAGCCCCTACTGCAGCAGTTGGGTATAAAATCCGATCACTGGTTAGATACGGTCAAATACTTTGAGTCTCACTTTCCATTAATGATGGGGCATATCGATCGTTTAAAATCAACGATAAAGAAATTTAATGATTGTTATCCTGAACATTATCCGTCTAAACACTGGTGCCATGGATTTGGTTTTTCAAAAAAGTGTTATCAATAAACTATGACACTCAACCATCAAGAGGTACAAGACTCCTTGATTTTCGGAGATGGTCAATAATCTTATCGAGTTTTATTTCGGGTCGTATAACTGAGCGTTCTTAAAAAAAGATTCGAGAAGTAAAAAGTAAGGCCTGGGTTTTGGGGAGTTATTCATTTAAAAATGAAATAAAGAAGGCTGCAAACCGTCTAGTCCGCTCAAAAGATTGGAAGGCGAGATATAAAATACGGAGATTATATCTAGATTAAGGGGTCCCCTTGATCTTGTTTGCCCTTGATTTTAAAGCAGCGTTAAATTTATGCCGGTTTACTTGGCAACAGACGAGTGATGACTCTGGGTGTGTTGTTTTCATCTAATGTAAAAACAATCATCTCGCCAGAATTGGGGAAAATACCTGTTAGCGCAGTAATATTGACTTGGTGTGTTACCAAAATCGTTATTTGCTGCTTATCTTGCTCAGCAAGCCATGTTGTTAATGCTTGAGTCTGAGGTCTGCCCTGGGAACGGTTTTGGAAAAAAGAATTAATGATCGGTAGTTTGACGACTTCTCCCAGGTTTAACAGTCTTGCGGTTTCTTTACAGCGACACCACTGGCTGCTAAAAACTTTCACACTACCTATCTCCGCGTGTTTAAACGAGTCTTTTAAGTAAGCACCGATCTCACGTGCCTGCTGTCTTCCTGTTGCTGACAGGTTGCGTTGGGTGCGACAGTTGTCGATATCGAAATTGGAGGGGTCGCCTGTGCCTGGCGCCAGTGCATGTCGCATCATAATAAAATGTCCTGGGGCCAGCCAATTATCTGTAGCTAAATTGTTTTCCTGGCTATTGCCCTCGGCTGAGAATACAAAAGTTAAACAGACCGCGAAAATTTTAAGTTGTTGGCTTGCTGAGAAATTCATTTATTCCTCTCCGGTAGCGTTGGGTAAAGTCGATTGGCAATAAGCGATGGTCAGCCAAGCTGGTATTTACGGTGGGCTAAACCCGTTTAGATGACCCGAATAGCATTCCAGATAGCGAGCATATGACAAGCCACAACAATAAAGGTAATTTTATGGCGCAATAGTTGATACCACTGAGGGTATATCGCATTGATAAAGCACTTCTCCCAAAAAAGCAGCAGTAAAAATCCAAGCATCATAAAGCCCAGTGTGTAGGTTGTGCCGGTAACAAGATTAATAAAGTAGGCGGCTAAAGGCCATAGCGATAGCGCAATCGCCATATGAATATGGCGGGTTTTAGGTTCGATATCAGTCAATAACGCAATGGCCCAAATTGCGCCCGCCAAAAATACCATAATCATGGTGGAGTAAAAGAAAAATATTCTAAGTAAAAAAGCTTCAATGTCGGCAAATACCCAGGGGCCCAGTGCGCATGCAAAAAAGGGTAGCAGGCCTAAATACAGGTAGTGAGTAATGGTAAGTTGTTGATCGTCTGCCAGCGGCTTTATGGTCATTTTTTTGCGTTACATTAGAGGGTGAGGGAATGCTTAAGGGTTTATTTGAGTATTGCCCATGCCTGGCCAATGATTTCTGCCAATGGCTTGTGTAAAAAACTTATGGGGATTGCGCGGCAAGCTGACGCGCAACATCATTGGGTGAGCCGGTGCCTTTTGCAAGTAAACGATATGCCACGGGTACGATATATAAGGTAAACAGGGTTGCGACAACTACCCCGGAGAAAACCACAACACCGATAACCGATCGCGTTTCCGCACCTGCACCGCTGGATAATACTAAGGGTATACTGCCGGCAATAGTGGTTAGGCCGGTCATCACGATAGGGCGAAAACGAATTGCTGAGGCATCGATAATGGCGCGGGTAAATTCAAGGCCATCGTCTCTGAGCTGGTTGGCAAATTCAACGATTAAGATTCCATTTTTAGCCGCGAGCCCTACCAGCATAATTAAACCAATTTGAGAATAAATATTGATTGAGTTATCGGTTAAATACAAGCCCAGCAAGCCTCCACCCATGGCGAGGGGCACCGTTAACATGATAACAAAGGGATGAATCCAACTTTCAAACTGGGCGGCAAGTACAAGAAAGACCACGATTAAGCCCAGAATAAACACAAAAACCATTGAGCTGCCGGAGCTGATAAAATCGCGGCTTTGGCCTTTATAATCAATAATGGCTTCTGCTGGTAGATGTTCGCGCACAAGCGCCTCAAGGTGTTCTAAGGCATCACCAATACGATAGCCTTCTGCCAGGTTGGACTCCAAGGTAATTGCGCGCAAGCGATTGTAACGGGAAAGCGTCTCGGCGGAACCGTACTCTTTAATGCTAACTAAGTTAGAGATGGGAACCAAACGGCCGCTGCGGTCTGAGCGCACATAAATATTGTTGATATCGTTAAACGAGCGCTGTTCACTGCGTTCGCCCTCGACGATAACGTCGTATTCTTCGCCATTATTCAGAAAGGTGGTAATGTTGCGCCCGCCCATCATGGTGTCTAGGGTTTGGCCGATTTCGGCAATATTAACCCCCAGATCTGCGGCGCGCTCATAGTCGACATTAAAGTCGATTTGTGGCCGGGTCTGTTTGTAATCACTGTCTAATCCGGCAAAGCCAGGGTTATTGTCTTCAATTTTGCTAAGGATAAGGTCTCGCCATTGCCCAAGTTCCTCATAAGTTGCGCCACCCAGCACAAATTGAACCGGCTTATTGGTGCCGCCGCCTAAGGCCTGTCGCATAATCGGAAAGGCGCGAACGCCGGGAAGATCTGACAAGCGCTTGCGCACCTCTCCCATGATGACGGCCGCCGGGCGGCGCTTGGACCAATCGTCCAGCAGTACAATCACAAAACCCCCACTAAAGTTTTCAATATTGCCAAAGCCACGGGGCGCGCGCACCAGCAGGCGTTTAAACTCACCGGATTCTACATAGGGCATCAGGCGCTGTTCGATTTCGGTCATGTACTCAGAAATATAATTAAAGCTCGAACCCTCCGGCCCGCTGACCGCAATAAAAAATGCGCCGCGATCTTCTCTTGGGGTAAATTCCTGGGATATCTGGGGGTAAAGAAGTGCGCTTGCGGCAATCAAAGTCAAAAAGCCAATACTGACTCCCAGAGGCCGTTTGATCAGGGCGGTGAGAGAAGCAAGGTAAAGATCTCGAATGCGCACCACCCATTTATCGACAGCTTTTACCAACAAGCCCTGAGAGGTTTTATCATCGACTTTTTTAAGTAACTTGGAAGCCAACATTGGCGATAGCGTTAAGGCAACCAGGGATGAAAACCCCACAGCCGCGGCAATGGTGAGCGCAAACTCCGTGAATAACCGGCCAATATCGCCGTCAAGAAAAGTCAGCGGCACAAAAACAGCAATCAGTACCAGTGTGGTTGCAATAACCGCAAAGCCCACTTGTCGAGCGCCCTGATACGCGGCGAGCAGGGGTGACTCGTGGTTCTCTTGCATGCGCCTGACAATGTTTTCCAACATAACAATGGCATCGTCAACCACCAGCCCTATGGCTAACACCAGCGCCAGCAATGTCAGTAAATTAATCGAAAAACCCAGAATATAAATCACGATAAAGGTCGCCGTCAGTGAAACCGGCACAGTCACAGCGGGAATCAACATGGCGCGCACACTGCCGAGGAATATATAGATCACAAAAATAACGCAGGCAATGGCAATAAACAGTGTTTTATAGACCTCAGCAATAGACGCTTTAATAAAAATTCCCGCGTCGTAACTGGGTTCGATAAACATTCCCTGTGGCAGGCTTGTATTAATGCGCGCAGTCAGGGCTTTTACGGCAGTAGTCACCTCAATAGTATTGGCGGTCGATTGTTTGATAACACCAATGCCTACCATGGGTACTTGGTTGCCGCGAAAAAAGGTACGGTCTTCTTCAACGCCCAGCTCCACCCGAGCGATATCGCCCAGGCGGATAAGATAGCCATCGTCACCCTCAGCCAGCACCAGTCGAGAAAATTGATCGGGTTGTTTAAAGTTACGGTCGACGCGCGCCCGAAAAATGCGCTCATCGGATTCCAGCACCCCTGCGGGCAGCTCCACATTTTCGGTGCGCAGTGCACGTTCGACATCGGCCACACTGATATTGCGCGCGGCCATTGCCTGTCGGTCGAGCCAGATGCGCATGGCATAGTCCAGTCCGCCCCCCACTCTAACGCGAGCCACTCCGTCCAGTGTGGAGTATTGATCAACCAGATAACGACGAGCATAGTCAGTCAGTTCGGCCACCGACATGTCGGTGCTGGTGAGGTTTTGCCAGATAATGACATCGTCATTGCTATCGGCTTTTTGAACTTCGGGCGGCTCTGCAGAATCGGGAAGATTGTCGGAAATGCCGGAAACCCGGTCGCGCACATCATTGGCAGCGGCATCGATATCCCGATCCACTGAAAATTCAATAGTGACTTCTGATTCGCCGTCTTTGGATGATGATTCAATAAACTCAATACCGGATATACCGGCAATGCGCTCTTCAATAATTTCCGTAACCCGTGTTTCCACAATGTTTGCCGGGGCACCAGGGTAGTTAACCTCTACTGTTACGACCGGTGGGTCGATATCGGGATATTCTCTCAGTGAGAGCCGCTCATAAGAAACAGCGCCAAAGGCCAGCAACAACAGAGAAACAACCGCCGCAAACACTGGCCGTTTGACAGAAATATCGGAAATAAGCATAAAAAACCTATTGGGCTTTTTTATTGATGTTTTGTTGGAGTAACTCGCTTAGACTTTCATTGTTTTTTTCAACCGCTTTTATCACCACAGCCGCCCCTGGCTTTGCGCGAGTGATGCCGTGGGTCACCACTTGTTGACCGGGCTTTATGCCTGCGAGTATTTCAACTTCACCCTTGCGGCGACTGCCCAGTGTTACCGCTTGTTTTTTAACCCTTGTTTCATTGGCTGACTGACTGATCAACAAAACAAAATTATTGTCTGCGCTGGTGATAAGCGATTCTTCTGGGATGACTAGGGTTTGACGAGGGTTTTTCTGCACAACAACCCGCATCAACATGCCTGCTTTTAATTGATTGTCGGGGTTGTCCAGCAATGCCCGAACGGCCACGGAGCGAGTGACAGGGTCAATGCGGGTATCGATGCTGCTGACGCTGCCGGTAAAGACTTGGTCGGGATAAACCCCGCTGCGCGCCTGCACAAGGGTGCCTGTTTTTAAGGTGGCAATAAAAACCTCAGGAATGGAGAAGTCCAGTTTCATCACGCTATCGTCATCCAGAGTGGCGATGCGTGTACCGGGTTGAGCCAGTGCGCCGGCACTGATATTGCGCAGTCCGACCACGCCATCAAAGGGGGCGACTAAAATATGCTGATCAATACGCGATTGAATCGCTTTTAGTCGCGCTTGGGCTGTTTGGAGTTCACGCTCGCTTTCATCTAAGGCAGACTCTGAGGCTGCATCGCGCCTAAACAGTGATTTTAATCGGTTGACTTGTTTAAGCGCCTGGTTAATTCGCGATTCTTCTTCCACTTTTTGTGCGAGTTCTTCCGCCGCATCCATTTCCACTAAAATATCGCCTTTGCGCACCCGTTGCCCATCACTAAAGTTAATTTTTGTGACCAGCTCTGTCACCGTCGACATGATTTCAACATTCTCATTGGATTTTAAGGTTCCCAATGCCTCCACCTCATCGACAAAATCGACGTTTTCAACCAAGGTGACAAAAACCGGTGTTGGCGGTTTTTGGGCAAATGTGAGCGGGCTTGCCACAGTGATTAACAGGGTTATGCCGACAATAAAAGTGGCTCGAAAAAGAATCATGTCAATACCCAAAATGAAGGCCAGGAAAAAACGGTCTGTATTATCGGACACTATTGGCCCGAGTAGAATCATAAACCTATTACGAGCAAAAGCCTATTCGGGTTTAAGGCTGCCTCTAAAAATGGAGTATTTGCGCGAGCGATACTACCCAGCTTAGAGAAAAGAATACACTGTCATTCAAACCTTCGGCGGCAGGAGCCGACGCAGAGCGTACCAGGAGGTATTGACAGCGTGTGTGAAATGACAGTGCATTCTTTTCATGCCCCGCTAGTGAGTAAGCCCTAATCGCCCACAAGTGGACAGCAACAATGCATTTCTTACACGATTTAACGGTCAATTGTAAACGCTAAGCAGGTGAATCTGGCGCCTGTGAGCTAGGCTTGGGTGTTCTGGCAATTACCCAAACACTCACGGTCCCAGCACCGGCTTTTTTCAGTAAGGCGGCAATGGTATTGGCTGTGGCGCCTGTGGTCATCACGTCGTCAACAATGGCGATATGCTCTCCTTGCAGCGGTCTCTTCAGGGTAAAGCAGTGTTTAAGATTCTGTAAACGCTGTTGGCGCGTCAAGTGCTTTTGTTCGCTAGCACGACGTACCCGGTACAGGCCCTTGAGGATGGGGATACCACAATAATCGCTAATCAGTTGTGTGAGAAAAGCGGATTGATTAAAGCCTCTCTGCCAAAGCTGTCGCCAATGCAGAGGTACGGCCACAAGATAGTCGGGCATGGTTTGATGGTTATGTCGGTGGTTTTGCAAAAGACTATCCACCATGAGTTCGCCCAAGGCCTGGCCAATCGGCAACTGTCGGTTTTGCTTAAAATCGTGGATGAGCTTGTTTAAAGGCGCTTGATAGATCAAGGGAGCAAAGGTTTTGTCAATTGATGGCGCTTGCCTTAGACAGCGTCCACAGGTGGCTGTGGTCCGGATTTGCTGACTCAGAGGTTCTCCACAACGGCGACAGCAATGGTGGTTTCGAGTGAGGTAGTCCTCGCAGGCTGCACAAATGGATTGAGGGCTGCGATCATGGCAGATCACGCAGTTCTTGACCCTCGGCAGGGCTTGCTGCCAGCACCGATAAATCGATTGCAGCAGCGGGTGCTGTGAGCGGATGCGGGCCAGTAATGACTTCATAATTCCTCCTTGAAAAGGTAAGTTGTTAACCTAAGCTTGGTGTTGAGGTTGACAGATAGCCTGTTATTGCTAGTATGCGAACGATTATTGATCATAAAGGCAAGCAGTAGCAGGCGCAAGCGCTGCCCCAGCCTTGGTGTATCTTCTATTTTATTGACTGGGCACTGTTTTATGGCACCTAAAGTAATTCCGACACTACGGCACAATTGGCAAAAAGATGAAGTTAAGGCTTTATTTTCCCTAGCGTTTAATGACCTACTGTTCCAAGCGCATTCTATTCACCGGCAGCACTTTAATCCCAATCAGGTACAGGTGAGTACTCTTTGCTCCATTAAGACAGGGGCCTGCCCTGAAGACTGTAAATACTGCCCCCAAAGTGCTCACTATGATACAGACCTTGAGCGTGAGAAGTTAATGAAAGTCGAAAAGGTCATCGAGGAGGCCAAGGCCGCCAAAGCATCGGGCGCGACCCGCTTTTGTATGGGAGCTGCCTGGCGCTCACCGAGTAATCGCGACCTGCCCTACGTGGTCGATATGGTTAAAGGGGTCAAGTCTTTAGGGCTGGAAACCTGTATGACCCTGGGTATGTTAAATAATGAGCAGTCACAGCAGTTGGCCGATGCCGGCCTGGATTACTACAACCACAATCTGGATACCTCTCCCGAATACTACGGTGACATTATCACCACCCGCAGCTACCAGGACCGTTTAGAAACCCTGGACAACGTCCGCAAGGCGGGTATGAAGGTCTGCTCAGGCGGTATAGTGGGTATGGGTGAAGCTGAACACGATCGTGCAGGTCTGCTGG
>JBCBZU010000008.1:0-15823 GCA_039815165.1 Pseudomonadota bacterium | reverse complement strand
CGATTTTATAGGGTTTGCCAAAACCATCACAAAGCAAATTATAGCTGGCTTGAATCCATATTATCTCACCTGCCTTATTGATTCGGGAAAATTCTCCCGATTGGATTTCACCCCTATTTAAACTGTGCCAAAAACCTCTGTATTCATTGCTCTGGGCATAGTCTTTATCGACAAAGATTGAATGATGCTGTGCTTGTATCTCCTCCAAGCGATAGCCCATAGCATTTAAAAAATTTTGATTTGCAGTAATAATGGTGCCGTCTAACTTAAATTCGATGATTGCCTGAGAGCGATTGAGCGCCTCCAATTTGGCATTATCCTCTGCACTACTTAAAATTCTCACTATAGGTGACAGCATTTTGGCGAGCATCAATAGCCTCTCTCTTGATTAGCAGTTACAATTGCCTTTTTGGCGTGATAAATTTTATACCATCCTTTATTTGTAGACATTTTTGGCGTCTCTTTCAAGTCAATACCTGCCCTCATTTTGCTGGGCAGTCTCTGCTTAAACTGGGTTTAACAGTAGCCATCCCTATTGATAGAATATGCGCCTATATGAAAAATTCTAACGCTAATGTCGCTTATCCACCACCTGCTTATCCACCGCCTGTTAGAACCGTGGCGGCTCTCGGTTCTCTCTACATGGCGCGGATGTTGGGTTTATTTATGGTGTTGCCGGTATTAACCCTGGCGGGGGCCGAGTATTTGGGGAGCAATATCTTCTTGTTGGGGGTGGCCTTGGGTATCTATGGGCTCACTCAAGCCTTGCTACAAATTCCCTTTGGTATTCTCTCTGATCGCTATGGCCGCAAGCCATTGATTGCCATTGGCATGGCAATCTTTGCTCTCGGGTCGGTAGTGGCTGCCGCGGCTGACTCTGTCCAGGGCTTAATTGTTGGGCGTGCGCTTCAGGGGGCGGGCGCCATTGCCGGGGTAGTGATGGCGATGGTGGCTGATTTAACCCGTGATCAACATCGTACCAAAGCCATGGCGGCTATTGGCGCCTCTATCGGTATCGCTTTTGCCTTATCACTGGTGCTCGGCCCAGTGCTGACTGCCTTGGGCGGTGTGCGCTTAATCTTTTGGCTAAGCCTGGCGCTATCGATTATTGGCTTATTGGTGTTGATATTCCTGGTTCCGTCCTCGGCGAAAGACAGTGCGCGCGCGCTGAATTTAAAGCAGGGCATCAGAATAGTCGTGCAAGACCTGAATCTGCTAAAGCTCAATCTGGGTATTTTTGTGTTGCACGGTGTGCTAATGGCCTTATTTGTAGTGTTGCCAACTTTATTACTAGCGGTCGACATTCCGGCTGTACAGCATGCGTGGGTGTATTTGGGGGTGATGGCAGTGTCCTTTTTACTGATAGTGCCCTTTATCATCATCGGTGAGCAGCGAAGAAAGCTTAAGTCGATCTTTTTGCTGATGGTGTTACTGGCCGCGCTGGCTCTGGCGGCTTTGCCTTTGGCAGCCAACAGTTTAGAGGCGCTTATAGGCGCTACCCTATTGTTTTTTATCAGCTTTAACTATCTGGAGGCGTCCCTGCCTGCGCTGATGAGTAAAACCATCAATGCCAAGTACCGCGGCGCAGGCTCTGGGCTGTTTGCTACCTTCCAGTTTACCGGCGCTGCTTTGGGCGGCATATTGGGCGGCTGGGCCTATCAGCAATGGGGCTTGGCGACTTTGCTTTGGGGCTGTGCTCTGGCGGTGCTTATGTGGTTGTTACTGTCGATATCAATGACAGTGCCCGCTCCGGGCTCGGAAAATCCAACTAAAAATGTGATAGCATAGCGGCTGTTTTATTAACGTTAAAAAAGGAGAGGGCATTATGGCTCGTGGAATTAATAAAGTGATTTTAGTGGGTAATCTGGGGCAGGATCCCGAGGTTCGTTATCTGCCATCTGGTGGAGCCGTGACCAATGTAAGCTTGGCAACGGCCGAGTCATGGAAAGACAAACAAACCGGTGAGTCTCAAGAACGTACTGAATGGCATCGAATTGTGTTTTTTAGTCGTCTTGCGGAAATTGCGGGTGAATACCTTAAAAAAGGTTCTCAAGTCTATGTCGAAGGCAGGCTGCAAACCCGCAAGTGGCAAGATCAAAGCGGTCAGGATCGCTACACCACTGAGATTGTGGCCAATGAAATGCAAATGTTAGGCGGACGTGCCAATAGCGGCATGGCTGACCAGGGAGGAGGCTATGCCCCCCAGCAAGCGGCTCCTGCTCTACAGCAGGCGCCACAAGCACAACAGGCGTATAATCAGCCCCCTGTCCAGGCAGTACCTCAGGCAAAACCGTCAGCGCCTGCTGCTGCGCCTCAGGGTATGGATCAGTTTGACGACGATATTCCCTTTTGAGTCTGCAAAGGCCATTTCAGTCCCCTAGAAATGCATGGTCAGACAATAGCCTAAGGGCCTCATCGCGAGGCCTTTTTTGCGCGGTTAATCCAGAACCCCAGAACTCCATAACTGTAGTCGACCGTTAAAATCTAAGCAAAGTGAATGATATGAGGTTAAACATTTATTACTTCTTGTTCGCTTTTTGGGTAAAGGCTAAAACGCTGCTCGCTTCTGTGTCGACTCCAATGTCGACTCGAAGGCCATACGCTTTGGTTTCAACGGTATTATCCAGACTAACACCATACTCGCTTGCACCCCGCTTACTATTGCTTGTAACAATCGTTCACTGTTCAGTGGCTAGTGCCCGCCCAACCATCGTTGTTGGCGGCGACTCTAATTACCCTCCCTACGAATATCTGGATAAAAATGCTAAACCCGCAGGCTATAATGTCGAGTTAACCCACGCCATTGCAGAGGTAATGGGTATGCAAGTCGACATTCGACTAGGGCCCTGGGATGATAAAGTAGAGGCCCTTAAAAGAGGTGATGTGGATGTATTGCAGGGTATTGTGGTCTCGGAAGAGCGCAAGAGACGTTTCGCATTCAGTTCACCTCATGCAACCATTCACCACTCTGTCTTTGCTCGAAAGGGAACCATTGAGCCTGACGGTTTGCAAGGGCTCTCTAATAAAGAGGTGATGGTTCGAAATCAAAGTATCATGCACGACTACCTGTTGGAAAATCAGGTGAATGCCATTATTTTTCCTGTCACTGCTCATGTGGATGCCTTGCGGCTGCTTTCCGCTGGAAAACGCGATTACGCATTGGTTGCCAACTTACCGGGCTTGTATTTTGGGCAGGAGTTTGGGCTGAGTAATATAGTGCTCGTGGGTAAGCCGTTTACCTCTCAGCGCTATGCCTATGGTGTACTTAGGGGTAATGAGGCTCTAGTGGCAGAGTTTAATGAAGGTTTAGCCATTCTGCAAAATACCGGGCGCCAGCAAGCGATTTACGATAAATGGTTAGGCGCACTTGAACAGGAGACCAGTTCACCCTGGCAACAGTTGGGTATGTGGGCGATGGTCGCTTCGGTATTGTTGCTGATTGTCACGGGTGTAGTCTCAATCTGGAATATAACACTCAAATCGCGAGTGGATAAACGCACCTCAGAATTAAAGGATCATCAACAACAGTTAATCCAGGCTGATAAAATGGCCTCTTTGGGCGTACTGGTCTCGGGCGTTGCCCATGAAATCAATAATCCAACCGGCTTGCTTCTGCTGAATTTACCGCTAATGAATGATACCTGGCGAGATTCTCAAGTGATTTTAGAGAAACATTATCGAGAGCAAGGTGATTTCGCTCTGGCGGGTTTAAACTATTCTCGGCTGCGTGATGAAATTCCCGTGATTTTGGAGGAGATGAAAGGAGGCGCCGACCGCATTAAACGCATTGTTGAGGACCTGAAAGACTTTGCGCGCCACGATGTGGTCGATACCGATTGCTTGCTGGACATTAACGCCGTGGTTCAAACCGCTATACGTTTAGTCGATACCACTATTCGTAAATCTACCCGGCAGTTTGTAGTGAGCTATGGTAGAAGTCTTCCGCCGATACAAATAAATGCACAGCGGATTGAACAGGTGTTGATTAACCTTATTCTCAACGCTTGCCAGGCGCTAACCAATCCAGATCAAAAAGTGGAAGTGACAACAGCTTATAATAAAGCCCAGGATATCATTTTGATTACGGTGAGTGATCAAGGCTGTGGCATCGAAAAACAGCACCTTACTCGACTGACTGATCCATTTTTTACCACTAAACGCGAGCATGGGGGTACCGGTCTAGGCCTGTCGGTTTCTGCAGGTATTGTCAAAGCTCATGGTGGTAAATTGCTATTTTCTTCTATAAAAGATGAAGGTACACAAATCAGTTTAGAGTTGCCTGTTTCTCAAACCACTGACGCCCAAATGAAACAAGAAGACCATAATCGCTAGCCAATACAAATCCTAACGTTTACAGGCGCCCTTATGAAACAATCACTATATCCTGAGTTTTGTGTGCTGCTGGTTGATGATGAACCCTCCTATTTGCGTAGTTTGCGTTTACTACTGGAGCGCAAAGGGACGATTAACAACATTATTTGCTGTGAAGATAGCCGTCAGGTAATGGATACCCTGGCCAGTCATCACGTGGGTGTAGTGCTGTTAGATATTACCATGCCTTATTTATCAGGCTTGGATTTGCTGGACATGATCAATGAAGAATACCCCGAGGTTGCGGTGATTATTATCAGTGGCTTAAATAATGCTGGCTCAGCAGTTACCGCACTGAAAGCCGGAGCCTTTGATTATTTTGTAAAAACCACAGAAGATGATCGCTTGGTTGAAGGCGTTAAGCGAACCGTATTAATGCAGCAAATGCGCCGGGAAAACAGTTCACTGCAGCAACGTATGTTAAGTGATCAACTGGAAACACCTGATTTATTCGAAGGTTTTATCTCTCGCAATAAAACTATTAATGCGATCTTTCACTATATTGAATCCTTATCTAACAGTATTCAGCCGGTATTAATTACCGGAGAGAGTGGCACCGGCAAAGAATTGATTGCCCGCGCCTGTCACAATGTCAGCGGTCGCTCTGGGTCTTTGGTCACAGTAAGTGTGGCAGGACTGGACGACGATATGTTTGCCGATACCTTATTTGGCCATCAACTCGGTGCATTTACCGGCGCCTCAAAAGAGCGTAAAGGTTTAATTGATCAGGCGGCAGACGGCACTTTATTTTTGGACGAAATTGGTGATTTGAGCAAACAGTCTCAGGTGAAGCTGTTGCGACTTTTACAAGAAGGGGAATATTATCCCTTAGGCGGTGATCTGCCCAAGCGCTCTAAAGCAAGAATCATCGCCGCCACCCACCAACATTTAGAAAATCGTTTACAAGATGGCTCTTTTAGAAAGGATCTCTACTACAGATTGTGTACACACCGCATTAAATTGCCGCCACTGCGCGCTCGTAAAGAAGACATTGCTTTACTGCTTGATCACTTTATCGTATCCGCTGCAAAAGAGCTGGGTAAGTCTGTGCCCACGTATCCGCCTGAGTTGCCCGTATTGCTGGCTAACTACAGTTTTCCTGGCAATGTGCGCGAGTTGAAATCCATGATCTATGATGCGGTCAGTCGACATCGCGCACGTTTATTGTCGATGGATGTTTTTAGAGAAGTGATTGATGAGGATTTGAAAAAACCAATAACACTACAAGAAGCGGTGGTGAGCTTTCACCCAGAATTATCCTTGCCGTCACTTACCGAAATGGATCAGTATTTAATTGAAGAAGCCATGAAGCGAGCAGGCCAAAACCAATCCCTGGCGGCGCGCATGCTGGGTATTTCTCAACCCGCTTTAAGTAAGCGGTTGAAGAAAAAAGTAGAGACGACTGGTTAGCAGCCGCCCATCAGGGATATACACAGCGCGTTTATAAGGGCAGATTATTGTTTTCAAGCGCGCGCTAGTACACCCTTGTAAAAGCCTGGTTTTACAGGGGTTTAACGGTTTACTACAAGCTGAGACCTTTGCACGGAAAGAGGGAGTTTATAGGTGATAAATGACCGATTGAGTACATTTTTAACGCCGCATAAGAGCAAAATGGCTTTCGTGCAAAGGTCTCAAGCTAAGTTATGATCGTTTATAGACGGACACCGCTTAGTCCACTAACTTTTCAAATACCAAACAGGCATTGGTGCCACCAAAGCCAAAACTATTCGATAATACCCGCTGTAGCGAAGCCTCCTGCCTGGATTGAATAATAGGCATTCCCGCAGCCGCCTCATCCAGTGAGTCTATATTGGCAGAGCCACAAATAAAATCGTGCTCCATCATAAGTAAGGAATAGATGGCCTCTTGAACACCGGTTGCGCCCAGGGAGTGGCCCGTTAGTGATTTTGTCGAGCTGATTGCAGGCATGGTATTGCCAAAGGCTTGTTTGATGGCTTTAAGCTCAGCCAGGTCACCCACCGGGGTACTGGTGCCGTGGGCATTGATGTAATCAATCGGGCCACTTAAATTCATCATGGCTTGCTGCATACAACGTACGGCCCCCTCACCAGAGGGCGCCACCATGTCGTAGCCATCGGATGTTGCGCCATAACCGACAAGTTCCGCATAAATTTTTGCGCCCCGCGCTTTAGCGTGCTGGTATTCCTCTATAACCAGACAACCCCCGCCGCCCGCAATAATAAAACCATCGCGGTCCACATCATAGGCGCGAGAGGCTTTATCGGGCGTGTCATTATAGGCCGTTGACAGCGCACCCATGGCATCGAACAGGCAGCTCAGTGACCAATGTTCCTCCTCTCCACCGCCGGCAAACACAATATCCTGCTTGCCGAGTTGAATAAGCTCCATTGCATTGCCCACGCAGTGAGCGCTGGTGGCGCAAGCGGAGGAAATAGAATAGTTCACGCCTTTTATTTTAAAGGGGGTTGCCAGGCAGGCAGATACCGTACTGCCCATTGTTCGGGTGACCCGGTAGGCACCGATGCGCTTGACGCCTTTCTCCCGCAAAATGTCGGCAGCTTGTACCTGATTGCTGGATGAGGCGCCACCGGAACCCATAATAATGCCCGTGCGATCATTGGAAACCTGAGCATCATTGAGACCGGCATCTTTAATTGCCTGATCCATGGCGACATAGGAAAAAGCGGCAGCGTCTCCCATAAACCGCAGTACTTTGCGGTCGATATGTTCACTTAAGTCAATATTGACATTGCCCGCGATTTTACTGCGCAAGCCCATCTCATCATAACTTTCCTGGTAGCGTATGCCCGAGCGCCCTTCTTGTAGAGCGCTCAGCACAGAGGTCTTATCATTACCGAGGCAGGAGACAATGCCCATACCGGTGATAACAACTCGCTTCATAGTGCTACCTCAAAAATTGAAATGGTTCTATTATTACACATCTTGGTACTGGGTTAAGTGGCTTACTTTAACTGAGGAGATGGCTACGCTAGAAGGTGCTCGTGTCCGTAAAAAGGCCAACGCGAAGATCTTTTGCAAAGTAGATATCTTTGTCATCGACGGACACCCGCCCATCGGCAATACCCATAACGAGTTTGCGCTCAATCACGCGTTTAAGATGAATATGATAGCTGACCGTGTTCGCGTCTGGTTTTATTTGACCGGTGAACTTAACTTCACCTGAACCGAGTGCGCGGCCACGGCCTGGGTTGCCTCGCCAGCCTAAAAAGAAGCCGACCAATTGCCACATGGCATCCAGCCCCAGGCAGCCAGGCATTACCGGATCACCGGGGAAATGGCAGCCGAAAAACCAGAGATCAGGGCTGATGTCCAGCTCAGCAATAATTTCACCCTTGCCATATTCACCTCCCGTCGTCGCAATATGAGTGATGCGGTCCAGCATCAACATATTGGGCATAGGCAGCTGAGCATTGCCCGGGCCAAACATCTCACCTCTACCGCATTCGAGAAGTTGTTCGCGACTGTAGGCGCTTTGGGGTTTAAACTCTTTCATTGGATCGTGCATTCTGGTGTTATTGACCGTTTAGATAAGCAAAGGCGCCGTATTGTAACGTCTCGGTTCGCTATGTCTAGATCTGTTTTTATGCTGCACCGCAGCTATTTTCGCAGAAATAACCTATAATCTGTGGTACTGTTACACAATTAAGTCCACCTAAACAATAAGGAATCATTGATGATTAAGAAATGCTTATTTCCTGTTGCGGGTTATGGGACTCGCTTTTTGCCTGCGACCAAGTCCATGCCCAAAGAAATGCTGCCTGTGGTCAATAAGCCTTTGGTTCAATATGGGGTTGAAGAAAGTCTAGAGGCGGGTCTAACGGAAGTGGGCTTTGTCACCGGCCGAGGTAAGCGGGCCATTGCCGATCATTTTGATGTCAGCTATGAGCTGGAAAATGAAATTGCCGGCACCAGTAAAGAACAATATTTAGCCAGTATTCGCAATGTGATGGATAAAGGTAAATTTTCCTTTACCCGGCAAACCTCAATGAAGGGCCTCGGCGATGCCATCTTAAATGGCCGCCGCTTAATGGGCGATGAAGCCTTTGGCGTGGTTTTATCGGATGATCTCTGCCTGACAGATCCCGGTGAAGACGGTGTTTTATTGCAGATGGTCAAATTGTTCAAGCAATTTCGCTGCAGTGTTGTGGCTATTCAAGAGGTTGCCGAAGAGCAGATTAGTAAATTTGGTATTATTGCCGGCGATAGAATTAAAGATGGTCTTTATCAAGTCACCGATATGATAGAGAAACCCTCATTAGAAGATGCACCGAGTAATTTAGCTATTATTGGTCGCTATATCTTAACCCCCGATATTTTTGACATTATCGAATCGACAGCTCCGGGTAAAAATGGTGAGATTCAACTGACAGATGCCCTGTTAACACAAGCCAAAAACGGCTGCGTAATGGCCTATAAATTCAAGGGTCAGCGCTTTGATTGCGGCAGCGTAGAAGGTTTTGTTGAAGCGACCAATCACGTCTTTAAACATATCTACAGCAAGTAAACACTGAACCCTCCCCGCTATGACAGAATTAAGCTGTTTTAAAGCCTACGATATCCGTGGGCGAGTTCCAGAGCAATTAAATGAAGACATTGCCTACCGCATTGGCCGAGCCTTTGTCGATTTTGTTGGCGCCCGGCGAGTGGTTGTCGGCCACGATATCCGTTTGACCAGCGCGTCCTTAACCAATGCCCTGGTGGAGGGTATTACGGATGCGGGTGCTAACGTCATGCATATAGGGCAATGTGGCACCGAAGAAGTCTACTTTGCAGCCTTCAACAACAAAGTCGATGGGGGTATTTGCGTGACCGCCAGTCACAACCCCATGGATTACAACGGCATGAAGTTTGTTCGCGAAGGCGCGAAACCCATCAGCGGCGACACCGGCTTATTCGATATCAAACGCCTTGCCGAACAGGCAGAATTTACGTTCGCGGGCCGCAAGGGTTCTGTAGAAAGCGTGGACAGCCGCCCAGCGTACATCGAGCATTTACTAAGCTACGTCAATAAAGACCATTTAAAGCCGCTAACAATTGTCTCCAATCCCGGCAATGGCGGTGCCGGCATGGTGATGGATGCATTGGAAAAACACCTGCCTTTTAAGTGGGTGAAGGTACACCATCAGCCCGACGGACATTTTCCTAACGGCATTCCCAACCCTTTAGAAGAGCACAATCGCCCAGCGACCATTAATGCCGTCAAACAAAGCGGCGCGGATTTGGGCATCGCCTGGGATGGCGACTTTGATCGCTGTTTCTTCTTTGACGAGAACGGACGCTTTATTGAAGGCTACTATGTGGTGGGCCTGTTGGCAGAGGCCTTTTTGGCAAAAAGCCCAGGCTCAACCATCGTGCACGACCCGCGCCTTATTTGGAATACTCAGGATCTCGTCGAGACTGGTCAGGGTAAAGCGATTCAAAGTAAAACCGGCCATGCATTTATTAAAGAACGCATGCGCGCGGAAGATGCCATTTACGGTGGCGAAATGAGTGCGCATCATTATTTCAAACATTTTGCCTACTGTGATAGCGGCATGGTGCCCTGGCTACTAGTGGTTGAGTTACTGTCCGTGAGTGGTAAGACCCTATCCCAATTAGTGGATGATCGCATGGCGGCCTTTCCTTGCAGTGGCGAAATCAACCGTAAGGTTACTGATGCCAAGGCCTTAATCAGTGATATTCAGCAGCGTTATCAAGGTTTAGCGACAGCCACTGATCATACCGATGGTCTTTCAATGAGCTTTGGCGATTGGCGATTTAATCTGCGTATGTCAAACACAGAGCCCGTTGTTCGACTCAATGTTGAATCCCGTGGTGATGCTGGATTAGTGCAATCCAAAACCCAGGAGTTGCTCGAAATTATAAGCAATGCCTAATGCGTAACTTGCCAAACCACGTATAATCCCGCCCGGCATGTGTATACAGTTGTTGGATGCAATAGACTGACGGAGCACCTGAAAAGATACACTGTTATTTTAAGCACGCCGTCAATACGTCTTTGTCCTCAATGAGAGCCCATTAATCCCAAGCCCTTTGTTAATGACCGCGGCCCGTTATCGCATTAAACCCGGTATGACTGGTCTGGCATACATAAAAGGCTATCGTGGTCAAACAGCAACCGATGATAAAATGCATCAACGTGCAGAATACGACAGCGTGCAGAATACGATAGAGAGTACTTCAACAACTGGTCGCTGTGCTGAGAGGTAAAAACACGGTTTAAACCACCATTTTCCCTTGTTTCAAAAGATATTTACCAATAGGAGTAATCGTGAAAATTCTAGTGACTGGCGGCGCCGGTTTTATTGGCTCTGCGGTAATTCGTTATATTATCGAAAACACCCGTGATGCGGTCATTAATGTTGATAAACTGACTTACGCCGGCAATCTGGAATCGCTTGCGCCGGTATCAGATTCGCCACGTTATCAGTTTGCGCAGCTAGATATTTGTGATCGCGAAGTCCTCACCCAGGTATTTGCAGAACACCAGCCCGATGCGCTGATGCACCTGGCAGCCGAGTCCCATGTGGATCGCTCCATTGACGGCCCCGGTGAGTTTATTGTGACCAATGTAGTCGGTACCTATGCACTATTGGAAGTATCCCGGGCCTATTACTCTGAATTACCGGATAACAGACAACGCCAATTCCGCTTTCACCATATCTCTACCGATGAAGTCTACGGTGACTTAGGCGAAACCGGCGTGTTTACAGAGACCACAAGCTACCAGCCCAGCTCACCCTATTCCGCCAGCAAAGCATCATCTGATCATTTGGTGCGGGCATGGCAACGTACCTATGGACTGCCTACTGTGCTCACCAATTGCTCCAATAACTACGGACCTTACCATTTCCCTGAAAAATTGATTCCTTTAATGATTCTCAACGCCTTGGCGGGAAAGCCCTTACCGGTTTACGGTGATGGCTCCCAAATTCGCGATTGGCTGTACGTGGAAGATCATGCGCGAGCACTCTACACCGTCGTCACCCACGGTAAAATCGGCGAAACCTACAACATTGGCGGCCACAACCAGCGAAAAAATATCGATGTGGTAAAAACAATTTGTGATATTTTAGAACAGCGAGTGCCGGCAAAGCCCAAAGGCATCAAGCGATATGATGAACTTATTCGCTACGTAGACGATCGCCCGGGCCACGACATTCGCTATGCGATCGATGCATCTAAAATTCAACGCGAGTTAGGCTGGGTGCCACAAGAATCCTTCGACAGCGGTCTACGCAAGACCGTCGAATGGTACCTGGCCAATGAGCAATGGTGGCAACACGTTCTCGACGGTTCCTATCAGGGTGAGCGCCTGGGTAAAGCGAAGGCATAAGGGCGCTCGTAAAATGTCGGGTTTTTCTTAAGCCGTGTGCGTCTAAAAACACGTGCTATAGCGGGCAGACTGACAGTGGCAAACCCACCGCCACAAGCCCACTTTTTAGAACAGCGTTTAATTGACGATTAGGATAAAAAAATGAAAGGTATTATTTTAGCGGGTGGCTCTGGCACACGCTTGCATCCCATTACCTTGGCGGTGTGCAAACAGTTGCTGCCGGTCTATGACAAACCGATGATCTATTATCCTTTAACAACCTTAATGTTGTCTGGCATTAAAGACATCCTTATCATCTCCACACCAGAGGACATTGGTCGATTTGAAAAAATGCTGGACGATGGCAGCCAGTGGGGAATCTCTCTCGCGTATGCCACGCAAGCGTCTCCCGACGGTCTGGCCCAAGCCTTTATCATCGGCGACCGCTTTATTGATGGAGATGCCTGTGCACTGGTGCTGGGGGATAATTTGTTTTTTGGTCAGGGTTTAAGTCAATCCCTACAGCGTGCGGCCTCTCAAACCCAAGGCGGCACCGTGTTTGCCTACCCAGTCACCGACCCTGAACGCTTTGGTGTTGTCGAATTTGACCCTAGCGGCAAAGCCATTAGCATTGAAGAAAAACCCAAACAGCCAAAATCCCGTTACGCCGTCACGGGCTTGTACTATTACGACAGTCAAGTGGTCGATATTGCAAAATCCATTAAGCCCTCTGCCCGCGGTGAATTGGAGATTACCGATGTCAACCTGATTTACATGGAGCAGGGCCGTTTAGCCGTTGAAATGATGGGCCGTGGAACCGCATGGCTTGATACCGGTACCCACGATTCTTTAATGCAGGCCGGGCAGTTTGTGCAAACCCTGGAGCACCGCCAGGGCTTAAAAATTGCCTGTCCAGAAGAAGTTGCCTGGCGTATGGGCTGGATCGATAATCACCAAATAAAACAGCTGGCCGAGCCACTGGTAAAAAGTGGTTATGGGCAATACTTGCTCGACATATTGGAATTTTAACGGGAACCAAGATGAAAATTACCCAGACAAGCCTTGCCGGTGTTGTCATTATTGAGCCTACAGTCTTTGGTGATGAGCGCGGTTTTTTTCTCGAAACCTTCCAGCGTGATCGCTACCGTGAACTCGCCGGTATCGGGCTTGACTTTGTTCAGGATAATCACTCGCGCTCTGCACAAGGCGTGCTCCGTGGCCTGCATTTTCAGAAAACCAAACCCCAAGGTAAACTGGTCCGCGTCGTGACCGGTGAAGTGTACGATGTGGCGGTTGATATTAACCCCCAGTCCGCCACCTATGGTCAGTACGCAAGTGCTATTCTAAATGCGCAAAATAAACGGCAGTTCTGGGTGCCGCCGGGTTATGCCCATGGTTTTGTGGTCTTATCCGAGGGGGCTGATGTCGAATACAAATGTACCGATTTCTATGATCCCAGTGACGAAGGGTGTTTAATCTGGAATGATGCGGATGTGAATATTGACTGGCCGGTTAAACACCCCAGCTTATCAACAAAAGACCGTGAGGCACCCTCACTAAAGGACTTGCATCCCCAATGAAAATAATCATCTTTGGCGCAGCCGGTCAAGTGGGCACAGACTGTGTTAGAGCCCTACAGGCGACCGACCACCAGCTCATTGCATTGACCCGTAAACAGGCTGACTTCTGCGAGCCACAACAAGTGTATCAATGTGTTGTTGAACTGAAGCCGGACTTTGTGATCAACGCCTGCGCCTATACCGCTGTCGATAAAGCAGAAGATGAGCCAGAGCGGGCAAACCGGGTAAATTGCGAAAGTGTCGAACAACTGGCAAAGGCCTGTCGGCAATACAATATTCCCCTGTTACATATGTCGACCGACTACGTGTTTGCAGGCGATGCAACCCTGCCTTATCGAGAGCAAGACCCAGTTCATGCCCAGGGAGTCTATGGCCGTTCAAAACTGGCGGGTGAACAAGCTGTGCAAACCCTTCTGGAGCGTTTTATTATCCTGCGCACCAGTTGGGTATTTGGTGAGCACGGCAACAATTTTGTCAAAACCATGTTGCGTGTGGGCGCAAACTGCGAGCAGTTAAAAGTGGTTGATGATCAACTGGGTCGCCCCAGCTACGTGGGCCATATCGTTAGCGCCATCCTGTTTTTTGTTAACCGCTTTGCCACACTAAAGGCCCTGCCTTGGGGTATTTATCATTGCAGCAGTGAAGGCCAGGTCACCTGGCATGGCTTTGCAGAAGCAATTTTTGACATGGCAATGGAGCGCAATGTATTGGAAAAGCGCCCTGAGGTAATCGCTATTCCGACATCCGAATACCCTACTGCCACGCCAAGGCCTGCCTATTCAGTGCTATCGACCGACAAGTTAACAGCCTTAATGGGCAGACCCATGCCGCATTGGCGAGAGGGCTTGGCCCGCTTTTTGACCCTTACTAAAGCCTAAACATTGACGCACAAATAAATACAAAGTAGGAGAGACCATTATGGTATTACCCGTCATCCTGTCTGGAGGCTCAGGAACCCGCCTATGGCCCTACTCACGCGCGCTTTACCCCAAGCAATTTCTCCCCTTGGTGTCTGAGCAAACCATGCTACAGCAAACCCTTAGCCGCCTGCTGGAATTCGATAAAGACACACTCAATATTGATCAGCCATTGGTTATTTGTAATGAAGACCATCGCTTTATCGTGGCGGAACAATTGCGGGCCATTAATATCAAACCCGGCGGCATCATTTTAGAACCCTTTGGCCGCAATACGGCACCGGCCATTGCGCTCGCGGCACTGGCTAAGCCCGATGCAATCTTACTGGTATTGCCCGCCGATCACGTCATTCAAAATATTGCGGCGTTTGAAAAGGCATCCGCCACCGCCTGTCGCCAGGCACAAGCCGGTAAATTGGCGACCTTTGGCATTGTTCCCCATGCGCCTGAAACCGGTTATGGCTACATCAAAAATGGCGTTATGATCGATAAAGATGTCCATATCGTGGACCAATTTGTGGAAAAGCCCGATCTGGCAAGCGCGCAAGCCTACCTGGATTCGGGTAACTACCTTTGGAACAGCGGTATGTTTATGTTTAAAGCCTCTCGCTACCTGGAAGAGCTGGAAAAGTCCCGCCCGGAAATAGTCGCCACCTGCCGTCAAGCGATGCAAGCGACCCAGGGCGACCTCGATTTTACCCGCATCAATGCAGACGCCTTCGAGAAATGCCCGCAAGACTCCATTGATTATGCGGTGATGGAAAAAACCGACGATGCAGTGGTCATCCCCCTCGATGCCAATTGGAGTGATGTGGGCTCCTGGTCAGCCCTGTGGGCAGTATCCGCCAAAGATGCCCACGGCAATGTCATTAAAGGCGACCATGTGTTTACCGAAGATACCAAGCACTGCTACATCCAGTCAGACCAAAAACTCATTGCCACCATTGGACTTGAACACACGGTGATTGTCGAAACCGATGACGCCATTATGGTGGCCAGCAAAGACCGTGTGCAAGATGTTAAATCCATCGTTACCCGCCTTAAGCAAGCGGGCCGCAGTGAGTCTAACTTACACCGTAAAGTCTATAGGCCCTGGGGCTACTATGACTCCATTGATTGCGGCGAGCGCTTTCAGGTAAAGCGGATCGTTGTCAATCCAGGTGCGCAACTGTCCTTACAAATGCATCACCACCGCGCAGAACACTGGGTAGTGGTGCAGGGCACAGCCCAGGTCCGCTGTGGTGAAAACACCATGCTCTTAAGTGAAAATGAATCCACCTATATTCCCTTGGGTGAAGTCCATCAGCTCGGTAATCCAGGCAAATTTCCCCTGGAAATTATCGAAGTACAATCGGGTTCCTATCTGGGTGAAGATGATATTGTGCGGTTTGAAGATCTCTATGGGCGAGTTGAAAAATAAGCGGGTAATCGCCTGTTAGCGGTAGTGGTTACTACCGCACAGGAATCAATCGGGTCATGGCCAGATTTTTAAACGATAAGCCCGCTTTGTATATTCACTCTCTGTAAATGTAGCTGAAAAGCCATACTCATAACCTCGGCAAGTTTGTATTTATCAACAAATTATTGCTTAAGTAAGTGCCATTACTCTAACTCCATTGAAATCTTGTCTACCTTTG
>JBCBZU010000139.1:0-6125 GCA_039815165.1 Pseudomonadota bacterium | reverse complement strand
CTGAGTCTCTTGATATCACGGTCACAGCGACCGATGCCGCCGGGCTCTCAACAGAAGAGACGTTCACCGTGGATGTCACCGATGTGAACGAAGGCCCAAGTGATCTCGAGCTCGCCCGCGACATCAGCGTTGCGGATGCCGATTTTACCGCAGGCGATGGACACAATGGCGCGAGCGTAGAAAAACTCGGCCTCGAATCCGAGGCCATTGTGTTCACCATGTCGTTCACGACGTCTGACGATGTCGACGCCTCGCAAACGCTCTTCGAGACAGGTGGATCCGTATACGGAACAAATGTTGTCAAGGCCACCACACGCGACAAAATTGCCAGACGGAGAGTAAGCGCACGTCATAACCTTTAAACGTAACACAAATTGCATTTTCGATTTTCGGCTCTATGTATATTGTGGAACTTTATGGTCACTAAAAACAACTTGGCATTTATTGGGCAACTAAATTGGTCATTTTGTCAAGAAAAAATGGTATTTTTAAAGTTTTGATTTTTTTACACAGGAATCCATCATCTCAAGGGCCTTTATTTCAGCAATTTTACTCACCGCTTGTCTCCGTTAATCATTAGCATATACGACCTTCTTAGCGAATATTGGTAAAGCCGTTATTATTGAATATCTAACAATGGCAATGATTTAACAACATCATCCACTGCTTTCATCTGACTTAAAAAGTCTTTTAATTTCGCCAGTGGCAAGGCACTCGGGCCATCGCATTTGGCTTGATCTGGGTTGGGATGGGCCTCTAAAAACAAACCGGCAATGCCCACTCCCAATGCCGCTCTACCGAGCTCGGCCACTTGCTGGCGGCGACCACCGGAGGCTGCGCCCATTGGATCGCGACACTGCAGCGCATGGGTGACATCAACTACCAGCGGGGCACCTCCACTCACTTCTTTCATGGTGCGAAAGCCCAGCATATCAACCACCAGATTATCGTAACCAAAACAACTGCCGCGCTCACACAGAATTAGCCGATCGTTACCACATTCTTTAAATTTTTCCACAATATTTTTCATTTGCGGTGGGCTCAAAAACTGTGGCTTTTTAATATTGATCACCGCCCCTGTGTTGGCCATGGCTTCCACTAAATCTGTCTGGCGCGCTAAAAACGCCGGCAATTGGATGATGTCGGCCACCTCAGCGACAGGCTGAGCCTGACCAGTTTCGTGTACATCGGTGATCACCGGAACCTTAAAGGTGGATTTTATTTCTTCAAATATTTTCAAACCCGCTTGCATACCAGGGCCACGATACGAATGCACTGATGAACGATTTGCCTTGTCAAAGGACGCTTTAAAAACATAGGCAATGCCGAGCGCTTGGGTGACTTCGACATAGTGCTCTGCCACCCGCATAGCCAAATCCCGTGACTCCAAGACATTCATACCCCCCAATACAACCATAGGCTGATCATTGGCAATGCTAAGGGTGTTGAGATGAATAGTTTTATTCATCATGAACCACGCTCATTGAAAGCCAATGCCGCTTCCACAAAACTGGTAAATAAAGGGTGACCATCACGCGGGTTAGAGGTAAATTCCGGATGAAACTGACAGGCGACAAACCAGGGATGGTTGTCAAGCTCCACCACTTCAACCAGCGAGTCATCGGCTGACCAACCGCTGATTCTGAGGCCTGCTTGTTGGAGTTTTTCGAGATAGTTGTTATTAAATTCATAACGATGGCGATGGCGTTCAACAATGGTCTCTGATCCATAAATGTCGGTGGCTTTGGCACCCTTGACCATATGACACTCTTGCGCCCCCAAACGCATGGTGCCGCCTAAATCAGAGTCTGGATCGCGGGTTTCGACTTTACCTTCTGCATCCACCCACTCAGTAATCAAGGCAATCACCGGGTGCGTTGCGTGATTGTCAAACTCGGTACTGTTGGCGCCGTCCAAACCCGCTACATTACGCGCGAATTCAATGACCGCCGATTGCATACCCAAACAAATACCCAGATAAGGAATTTTATTTTCACGCGCATAACGTACCGCGAATAACTTACCCTCCAGACCGCGATTGCCAAAGCCACCAGGGACCAGAATACCATCGACATCGTGCAGTGAGCTCGGGTCATTGGCTTGCAAATCTTCCGAATTAATATGGCGAATAGTCACTCGGGTGCGGGTTTTAACACCGGCGTGACTGAGCGCCTCGTTCAGCGACTTGTAGGCATCTAACAGACCCATGTATTTTCCCACCATGGCAATGGTCACTTCCGATTCCGGGTTTAATTTGCCATCGACAACTTTATCCCACTCACGGAGATCTGCGGGAGGTGCTGAGATACCAAAATTTTCCAATACAATGGAATCCAGGCCATGCTCCATCAAAAACCGGGGAATGGAATAAATGGTTTTGGCATCCGCCAAGGGCACCACGGCTCGCTCCATCACATTGGTAAACAGGGCAATTTTGCGGCGGGAGTCATCATCAATGATTTGCTCTGAGCGGCACAGCAGCACATCGGGCTGCAAGCCGATGGAGCGCAACTCTTTAACTGAGTGTTGGGTGGGTTTGGTTTTGGTCTCGCCGGCGGTAGAAATATAAGGCACCAAGGTCAGATGGATCAACTGAGTATGGCGCGAGCCCAACTCCACACGCAGTTGACGCACCGCCTCCAAAAAGGGCTGTGACTCGATATCGCCCACAGTACCACCAATTTCGACAAGGGCGATATCGTAACCCTGCCCGCCGGCAATGATTCGACGTTTAATCTCATCGGTAATATGGGGGATAACCTGAACCGTGCCGCCAAGATAATCACCCCGGCGCTCTTTTCTTAAAACCGTTTCATAAACCCGACCCGTCGTAAAATTGTTACGCTTGGACACTTTAGTGCGAATAAAGCGCTCATAGTGCCCAAGATCCAAATCTGTCTCTGCGCCATCTTCAGTGACAAACACCTCTCCATGCTGAAAGGGACTCATGGTGCCAGGGTCAACGTTGATATAGGGATCTAATTTTAGGATGGTGACATTTAACGCTCTCGCTTCGAGTACCGCTGCCAGAGAAGCGGAGGCAATACCCTTGCCTAATGAGGAAACCACGCCACCGGTAACAAAAATATATCGCGTCATGCTCTGCCTTATCTATCGCCTGCAAACAGGCCAAATAACACCATTGCCCGGCAACAGGGCAAATGGTTAGTCTATTGTGGAATGTAGATAGAGAACCGACAATCGCCTGTTTTCAGACCGTTGCGGACTCGCTGAAGATGGGACGCCAGCCTACCAGAAACGCCCGTTGCACTCAATGGATTTCCTCTGGTTGACAGCAATTGAGAACTGGTTTTTTGCTGAAAAACATTGAGAAAAACAGTCAGTTAGCCTAAATTTATAAAACCATATCTGCAATTTTTAACGACTTTGAGCTTTCAGGACTCTTATTTAGCGTGAGCGTTCATTTTATTACCACCATTGCCGTCAACCTGGGAATACTGCTGCTGGTTTCCTGGGCATTAGGCTTTGTGATTTTCATTCGCCTGGTTAAAGACAATAGCGCCTTCGCAAAAGACCTCGAAAAGGCGCAGCAGCAACTCAAAGAAGCGCAGCAAGCAAGCCCCACAGCCGCCTCTGTGGACCCAGAATACCCACTTGAGCCAGTGCTTATTCGTGAGGAGGAAGAATCAAGCTATTTACTTCACGCCATTGATAGCTTAAACCACGACCTGACAGAGAAAGACCACAAACTGGCAGTATTATCGCAGTTATACGATCAACAGCAGGCACTACTAACTGACTGGCAAGGCACAGACATACCCGCTGAATTTATAGGCAATCAGGAAAATGCTCAAGCGCTGATCCAGCAACTTCAAACCGACATGAGCAATAGTCTGCGCACCATCAGCGAACTCGAAAACAAACTGCAAGAAGGGCAAGATAAAGATAGCCGTATTGCCATCCTGGAAGAAACTGAACGGCGACTGCGGGATCGAATCAGACAGATAAAGAACAATCAGGAACAGACCTCAACATTGGCAGAGGGCTTAAAAAAGGCTAACAATAAAAATCGGGAGCTTCGTGAGGCCAACGAAAAACTTAAACGTAGTATTAAGGAACTGAGCCATGCATCAGAAGAGCAACTGAGCACTATTCGTACAATCACTCAGGAACTGGACAAGGTCAGTAAATTGGAACGCTATCAAAAGGATGTGATTAACGATTTAGAAAAACGCTTAACAACAGAGAAGTCGAGCACCAATGATGCGACAAAAGTCCAGGAGCTCGAGCAGCAAATACACAACATAAGTGACACACTCGAACGAACCGTTAAAGAAAAAGAATTTGTGGAAACCTATCTTCTGGAAATGGATAAAGCATTAGCAGGAGCAAAAGAAACCGAACAAGCACTGGAGCGGGCCCGCAAAGAAATAGAAACTCTGGAAATGTACTTTCCCGAGTTTGAACCCGACAAAGATATAAAAGAGATCAAAGACCAAGCGAGTGAAGGCAAAACCTTAGCACGCCTGGAGGTGACTGCGGCCGAACAACCCGAACTCTATAATCTTATTGAAGATAATCGATTATTTGGTATCCTACAGGAATTTTGGATGACCTTGGATACTCCGCCTTTACAGCTACTTGCTCAGCACAATATTGAGCGCCCCCAGCAACTCAGTTTTTGGGTAAAAACAGATATTCATAAAAACCAATTTTTTGTTGTTATTGGCATCACTAAAGCCCTATCTGAACTGCTGGCAGAAGCGATATTTAACGACCCTGATACAACAACTGAGGAGGGTGATCAACAAGATGCTCTGGGAGAAATCGGTAATATTATTGCCGGCACCCTGGCCAATGAGCTCAACCCCGACTATGTTGTGGGCATTTCTGAGCATATTGATAAGCCCATAGATGAACAGTTGGAAGATGCCGCCATTGCCGCAGAGGTACTGTTAAGCGCCAACGATCAACCGATCTACATGGCTTTGCTAAAACCAACAATAAATACAGACCCGCAAGAAAACAAAGAACCTGAAGCCGAATCCAATGCACCATGAAAATTTTAATCGTTGATGATAGCCGCGCAATGCAGACCATTGTTCGACGAGGAATCGAACAGCTGGGCTATGACGACATGCATACGCGTTACGCGGATAACGGCAAACAAGCATTGGACATTGTCCGCAAGTGGGAGCCTGATCTGATCCTGTCAGATTGGCATATGCCAGAGATGACTGGTCTGGAATTATTGCATGCACTCAATCGCGAAATGCTTAGCGTTAAAGTGGGTTTTGTGACAACCGAAACCTCCGAAAGCAGAAAAATAGAAGCCCTGAGTGCCGGCGCAAAATTCTTTGTTCAAAAACCTTTCGATTATAAAACCTTACATCAAGCGGTAATGCCCATATTACAAGGCAGCGAGGAGGGCAAGCAGGCGTTGGAATATGACCAGCTTGACGAAACACAAGACAATCATATTGTCCTACCCGATATAGAAACCCTCAAAAATACCCTTACACATTTTTCCAAGCCTGATCTCTATGTAGAAAGCGCAGGCCATCTACAGCTACAAGAATATCACATGCCCTGTCTGTTGGGCTTATACCAAGACCCCCAAAGTAAAAAAGTAAGAGCCGTGGCAGTAATGGATTTAAATGCAGCCTGCATACTGGGTGCCTGTATCACCAATATGTCTGGCGCAAACGTTCGCGACGCTATTGCGAAAAAAGTGTTACATAAAGCCATGATTGGCAATTGTAAAAAATTAATGCAAGCCTTTGGTACAGCCCTATACGACCAAAAAACCAGGGTGCAGTTAAGCTTACGCAGCACCAATATTATGCGCGAAAAGGTCGATAGTATTACCAAGCTACTCAATAAGCCACAAGAAGAACGCATTGATGCCGAGGTCACGGTACCGGGTTATGGTAGCGGCCACCTCACCATTATCGCCTCGTAACGCGGTTTATCTCTGCTAACTAAATACCCACCCGCATTTATCCTGCTGGGCTCACTCTGGCCCCATTGAAATTTTTGGCACCTGCCTGAGCAGAGGTAACTTAAAACCAAGCCATTGTCCGATATACTGAGTATGCCTGTGAATAATTAGCCAAATTTATTGGGCTAAAGTGCATGCTACGAGCCTCGTTACTACTCGTTCT
>JBCBZU010000025.1:0-11238 GCA_039815165.1 Pseudomonadota bacterium | reverse complement strand
CAACACCGTCCCCATCGGCATCAAACGGCGCTGCGTCCGGCGGCAGCGGCCCCAAGCCCGACCTGAGAGATCGGAAGAGCCGGGAGCATCAGAGTCGTCGCTGTCGCTCGCTAACTCATTAATCCAGGTCTTGAATTCCAGCTCTTTGAACAAAGCCAGCAGGGCTGTGTTATCAATGGCTTGGTGTTTAAGGCTTGGGGCAGAATATGCAAGTTCGACATCGAGCTTGATGGTGGCCAGTAAGTAGGAAAGTCGAGCTTGTTGCTCATTTTCAGCCAGCTTCTCTGGCATTTTTTTTGCGCCTCGAAAATCCAGCTTGCGAACCGCTTCCAGGTTCTGATAAATGCTGTCAAGGCTGCCCAACTGTTGCAGCAGGGCGAGGGCGGTTTTTTCGCCAACGCCGGGAACACCGGGAATGTTATCGACCTTGTCGCCCATTAAGGCCAGAAAATCAATCACTAAGCTGGGGGGAATCCCAAATTTCTCTTCTACGCCCTTAGGGTCTAATAGGGTGTCGGTCATGGTATTGACCAGTGTAATCTTGTCGTTGACCAGTTGCGCCATATCCTTATCACCTGTCGAGATAACCACCGCTTGACCGCGTTTGGCCGCGTCTACAGCCAAGGTCCCAATCACATCATCGGCTTCTACTCCTTGTTCGATTAATAATGGTAATCCCATGGCCTTGATGATGTCATGGATGGGTTTTACCTGGGACCTGAGTTCATCGGGCATGGGTGGGCGATGGGCCTTGTAATCGGCAAACAGTTGGTCGCGAAAGGTTTTGCCCTTGGCATCAAAGACCACGGCAATGGTGCTTTCGGGATAATCTTTTTGTAAACGCCTTAGCATATTGATAACACCCTTAATCGCCCCCGAAGCCTGACCTTTGGATGTCATTAAGGCTGGCAAGGCGTGAAAGGCACGGTATAAATAGGATGAGCCATCGACTAATACGAGTGGAGCTGCGCTCATAAGGTTCTCTTGTTATGTGATAAACGGTTAAAAATGGGGGGTAAGAATAAAGCAAAGGCTGGAAATAGGCCATGGATGCGAGCAAAATTGCGGGCTGGTAATAGATGACGCGGTATATGTGATTCTATTCTGGGCATTTTGTCCAAGAATACTATCGACCCTGACAACTCCCCGTTCCTTTGCTTGCTTATTGATCAAATCAGCAGGGGATTAATTTGCAAAAAATTTATGTTGCACTGCACAATGAATGTTGTTACCATGTGTAGCAGTTAACTGTTGTTAACTGAGCACTAGTCTTTTTCGGCCTGCACTGGTCCTTCTCTCCTCCCTTTTTATTGTTTCAGTGCAGGTCTTTTTCATTTGTGTTAACCAATTCTCATTTTTTGCGGGCAAACTAACCAGTTTAGCCTACACTGGTTTAAGGCATGAAGTTCAATGTCGCACTTTTTTGATTCTTCCTTTCTTAGGACTTTTACCTGGGGGTTACCATGCAATCTTTGGTGTTTTCTCAAGCAGCGGTTTATCAACTGCAACAATTAGCGAAGGTGGTTCGCGATAAAACTGGGGTTCGTCATCGCTTATCTGATCCGAAATCGGTGATTTCTTTGTTACGCTATAGTTCAACGTCACCGGATGCTGATGTGTTTATGTTCTTTGGTCGTTTTACCAATGAGCTGGATATAGAACAGCGCTCCTATCTACAGGGCAAAGGGCTGCTGTTGCCTGATGTATTGTTCGAAAAAATCGACTCCGTGATTCAGCGAGCTGCCGTTTAAGGATTCTTGTCCAACGGGAGAAATCGTTAGGGTGTGCTCAGCGTATATATCGGCTTAGATTGTTATTTTTGTAAAGCTTTACATTGGCTAAGGCTTTACATTCACTAAGGCTCACCGTTGAATAGATAAATCCGAGCAAGCAACTGCTTGCTCGCCAGTGAGTCCTAAAAAATGCCCTGCTCTTTACTGTTCAACATTATTCAACAGTAACCGATTTAGCCAGGTTCCTCGGTTGGTCTACATCCGTTCCTTTTAACACGGCAACGTGATAGGACAGTAACTGTAGTGGGATGGTAAACACAATGGCAGTTAGGCCGTAGGGTACGCTTGGCAAATTGATAACATGGAAGTCTTCTGTTTTTTTAAAAACGGTGTCGCTATCCGCAAATACAAATAACTGGCCGCCTCGGGCATGCACCTCTTCCAAATTGGACTTTAATTTATCAATCAACTCGTCATTGGGCGCGACCGCAACAATTGGCATTTCGCTATCAACAAGAGCCAGTGGCCCGTGTTTTAACTCGCCTGCGGGGTAGGCTTCCGCATGGATGTAGGAAATTTCTTTTAATTTAAGTGAACCCTCGAGGGCAACTGGATAGTGAATACCTCGACCTAGAAATAACGCATTGTTTTTATCAACAAAATGTTCACTCAGCTCTTCAATACTCTTATCTAAAGCAAGCACCTGTTCACACAATTTGGGAAGTTGCTGGAGCTCTTCAACCATTTGTCTCTCTTTTTCTTTTGATAGCCCTTTGCGTCGCCCCAAGACGATGATCAAAAGCTGCAGTGCCACTAATTGCGTTGTAAATGCCTTTGTTGAAGCAACGCCAATTTCAGGGCCTGCCTCTGTCATCATTGATAGCTCGGATTCCCTTATCAATGAACTATTGGGCACGTTACAAATGCTCAGAAACGATAGATAGCCATCCTTTTTTGCCTTGCGCAGGGCCGCCAGGGTATCAGCGGTTTCACCGGATTGGGAAATAGTCACAAACAGGGAGTGCTTGGGCACAACCACTTGCCGATAGCGAAATTCACTGGCGACTTCGACACTGCATGGAATACTGCTCCAATTCTCCAGCCAATATTTGGCTATCATCCCGGCGTGATAGCTGGTACCGCAGGCGACAATTTGTACGTGTGCTACCTGGTCAAAAATTTGATTGGAATCAACGCCAAAGCTATTTTCAAGCACATGGGTTTTACTTAAGCGCCCTTGTAGGGTTTGTTGAATCACTTTGGGCTGCTCGTAGATTTCTTTGAGCATAAAGTGACGGTAGTCCCCGCGGCTGGCTGCCTGATTATTGCCCACGATCTCTTCCTGTGGCCGATCAACCGGCTTGTGTTCGCGGTCATAAACCGTAATTTGTGTTGCTGAAATTTCGGCAATGTCACCCTCTTCCAAATAAATAAATCGGTCTGTGACTTGCCTTAGCGCTAAGGGATCGCTGGCAATAAAGTTTTCATCAATGCCAAGACCGATCACCAGTGGACTGCCTTCACGAGTGACAATCATTGTCGATGGGCTGTTTACATCAATTACTGCTAATGCATAAGCACCGTCACAACGGGCGGTACTGAGTTTAACCGCTTCAAGCAGCGAGTGACCCTGGGTTACATGGTGGTGAACCAAGTGGGCTATAACCTCGGTATCGGTGTCACTGTTGAATTGATAGCCTTTGGTTTTTAATTGGTCTTTGAGTTCGGCAAAGTTTTCAATAATGCCATTATGGACAAGGGCAATGTTGGCGGAATAATGGGGGTGGGCATTAAATTGTGTTGGTTTGCCATGGGTAGCCCAGCGGGTGTGGGCAATGCCAATATTGCCTTCGGGTGTGTTGTCGATGATATTATTTTCAAGATTACTCACCTTACCGGCTTCTTTACGCACATCCAAGGTGTGCTTATCAATAATGGCAAGGCCCGCGGAATCATAGCCTCGGTATTCGAGTCGGCGTAAGCCTTCTAATAAAATATTGGTCACATTGCGCTGCGCGATAGCGCCAACAATTCCACACATAAGGAGTCCTAATTTTTTTTGGTTGGCTTTTGCCAGCCGGGTATGGTTTTTTGGGGAGAACGGGCCAGGGCGAGGGTGTCTTGTTTTACGTTTTTATTAATTGTGGAACCGGCACCAAGGGTGGCGCCGTCCTCAATCGTGACTGGCGCCACCAGTGCGGTATTGGAACCAACAAAAACGTCGTTGCCAATGCTTGTTTGAAATTTATTAACGCCATCGTAATTACAGGTGATGGTGCCTGCACCGATATTGACATTTTCACCCAAGACGGCATCACCTACATAGCTTAAGTGGTTAATTTTGCTGCCTTTGCCTATAGATGCTTTTTTGGTTTCGACAAAATTGCCCACTTTGGCGCCATCGGCAAGCTGGGAGCCAGGGCGTAGTCGCGCAAAGGGCCCGATAGTACAGCCACTTTTCACTGTACTGTTTTCAATAATGCTATTGGCATGGATAAGGGTATTGTCGCCAATTGTGGCGTTTTTGATAACGCAATTGGAGCCAATAACGACGTTATTGCCAATGGTATTTTCACCTTCAAAAATACAATTAATATCGATAAGCACATCGGCACCACAGCGTAATTGACCACGACAATCAAAACGCTGTGGATCTAATAAACTGACGCCGGCCTCCATTAACATTTGAGCGCAGTTGTATTGATAGATGCGTTCAAGTTGCGCTTGCTGTTGGCGGTTATTAATACCCATCACTTCCCATTGTTCACTGGGTTGGTGGGTAATAATATTGACACCTTCGGCAACCGCCATGGCGATAATATCCGTTAAATAGTACTCCGCTTGGGTGTTATCATTACTCAGTTGAGGCAGCCACCGCTGAAGCTGGCTGGTATTGACGGCCATAATTCCGGTATTAATTTCTTGTATCTTGAGCTCTTCAGTAGATGCATCTTTTTGTTCAACAATAGATTTTACGCGACCTTGCGCATTGCGAATAATGCGCCCATAGCCTGTAGGATTTTGGAGGTTTACGGTTAACAGGGCCAGTGTGTTGTGATCAACTTTATCAATCAGTTGTTTTAAGGTTTGCGGCTGTATCAGTGGAACATCACCATAGAGAATAAGTGCAATAGAATCGTTTTTAAGGTGGGGTAGTGCTTGCTGAACGGCGTGACCCGTACCCAACTGCTGGGTTTGCTCGACAAAGTTAATGCCTGCTTGCTGCTCAAGGCTTTGTTTAAGCCGTTGGGCACCGTGACCGACAACAATATGAAAGCCACTTTGTTGCTCCAGGGCTTGAGCGGCCAGCAGCACGTGGGAAATTAGGGGCTTCCCGCCAATACAGTGGAGGACTTTGGGCAAATCTGATTTCATGCGAGCGCCTTTACCCGCAGCCAAAATAATCGTATCGAGATTAATCATTGCGTAAACCCAAGCTTAGTAGCCTGCCATTATTCATAAAAAAGGGCGGCTAAGGCCACCCTTTTTTCATTGTCGTCATTGAAAATAACACCTGCTCGCTATTTACCCATTTTCTTGCGAATGGCTTGCAGAGTTCTTAGCTGGGCTGTGGCTTCTGCCAATTGTACTGCCGCTGCAGAGTAATCGAAATCGCCACTTTTATTAACAATGGCATTTTCAGCGTCTTTTTTAGCTTGTTCCGCCGCCGCTTCGTCCATGTCTTCTGCACGTAAGGCGGTATCGGCCAGAATGGTTATGTTGTAAGGCTGAACCTCTAGATAACCACCGGACAGATAGTAAATTTGCTCTTCACCGCCTTGGGTAATAACACGGACGGGTCCCGGCTTTAGGCCGGTTAATAGGGGGGTGTGGCCGTAGGTAACGCCTATTTCACCCTCGCTGCCAGTGGCGACAATCATTTCCACCAGGCCGGAAAACAGCTTTTGCTCTGCACTCACAATGTCGCAATGAACCGTCATTGCCATAGGTATTTCTCTTTATAAAGTTGTCAAAGGGTAAACATGTAAAATTGGGCAGAGCTAAGACATAGGTTAATGCTGGCTTTTAGCCCGACTTTAGCCCGACAGTGCTCGCGTCGATTTTACTCTGACTCTGGTTTTATTTACTTCATATTGTTTGCTTTTTCGATAGCTTCATCGATGGTACCAACCATGTAGAAGGACTGCTCGGGCAGGTGATCGTACTCACCGTCGAGAATGCCTTTAAAGCCTCGGATAGTTTCTTTCAGAGAAACGTACTTACCGGGAGAGCCGGTAAAGACTTCTGCAACGTGGAATGGTTGCGACAGGAAACGTTCGATCTTACGTGCACGCGCAACGATTTGCTTATCTTCTTCAGACAGCTCATCCATTCCCAAAATCGCAATAATATCTTTAAGCTCTTTATAGCGCTGAAGTACCGTCTGTACGCCACGGGCGACTTCATAATGCTCGTTACCAATAATCAGTGGGTCTAACTGACGTGAGGTGGAATCGAGGGGATCAACTGCGGGGTAGATCCCTTTGGCGGCAATATCACGTGACAGTACAACAGTTGAGTCCAGGTGAGCAAAGGTAGTCGCTGGCGATGGATCTGTTAAGTCATCAGCGGGTACATAGACGGCTTGAATAGAGGTAATGGAGCCGGTCTTGGTGGAGGTAATGCGCTCCTGAAGCACGCCCATTTCTTCAGCCAGAGTTGGCTGGTAACCGACCGCTGAGGGCATCCGGCCAAGCAGTGCTGATACTTCGGTACCCGCAAGGGTGTAACGGTAGATATTATCAACGAACAGCAGTACGTCTTTACCTTCATCACGAAATTTTTCAGCCATGGTCAAGCCGGTTAGGGCAACGCGCAGGCGGTTGCCCGGTGGCTCGTTCATCTGACCATAGACCATGGCCACTTTTGACTGGTCGAAGTTTTCAACATTAACAACGCCTGCTTCCTGCATCTCGTGATAGAAGTCATTACCTTCTCGGGTGCGCTCACCCACGCCCGCAAATACCGATAAACCGCTGTGAGCCGTGGCAATATTGTTAATTAATTCCATCATGTTTACCGTCTTACCGACACCGGCCCCACCGAACAGGCCAACTTTACCACCCTTGGCAAATGGGCAAACCAAGTCGATAACTTTAATGCCGGTTTCCAGCAATTCTTCTGATGCGGCTAGCTCGTCATAAGCCGGCGCTTTGCGGTGAATAGGCATGTGCTCAACCTTGTCCGCCGCATCGAAACCGATAGGACCACACTCGTCGATTGGCTCACCCAATACGTCCATAATTCGACCGAGGGTATCAGTGCCTACGGGAACGGACACTGGCGCTTCGGTATTTTCAACCGCAAGCCCGCGTTTAACCCCTTCAGAAGAACCCATGGCAATAGCACGTACGACACCGTCACCTAACTGTTGCTGAACTTCTAAGGTCAGGCCTTTTTCTGTCACTTTTAGGGCATCATAAACCTTGGGCACCGAATCCCGTGGAAATTCCACGTCGATGACGGCACCAATAATTTGTACGATACGTCCACTACTCATTTCCGAGTCCTCTCATTTAAGTTGCTTAAAAAAGAGGCCAGCATTAAAGCAATCTGACCTCTTTTAAATTTCTTCTTGCCGCTATAGGCGTCTAGCGTGAAGCGGCATTTTTATACTGCCGCAGCACCGCCCACAATCTCTGATAATTCTTGAGTAATTGCCGCTTGTCGAGCTTTGTTATAAATCAATTGCAAGTTGTCGATAAGATCACCCGCATTATCGGTGGCATTTTTCATGGCAATCATACGCGCAGCTTGTTCACATGCAGCGTTTTCAACCACCGCCTGGTACACTTGAGATTCAATATAGCGGACCAGCAAACCGTCGAGTATTTGCTCTGCATCGGGTTCGTACAGATAATCCCATGAATGACTGGTTTTATCTTCTTCTTCAGACTTTAATGGCAAAAGCTGATTCACGAAGGGCTGCTGGGTCATGGTATTAATAAAGCGATTGCCAACAATATAGAGCTTGTCGATCTCACCTTCGCTGTAGGCATCAAGCATCACTTTAACCGTACCGATTAGGTCATCAACCGATGGCGCTTCGCCAATATCGCGCACAGCGGCGACCACATTGCCCCCATAGTTGTTAAAGAAGGCTGCTCCTTTTGCGCCAATTAAGCAAAGATCGATATCGATCGACTGCTCAGACCATTCTTTCATAGACTGAACTGCCGCCTTAAAGCCATTAATGTTTAGGCCACCGCACAAGCCCCTGTCGGTTGACACAACGATGAAGCCGACGCGCTTTACTTCGCGCTCTTCAAGGTAGGCATGTTTGTAATCTGAATTGGCATTGGCGATATGGCCAATAACCACGCGAATATACTCTGCATAGGGCTTGCCCAATTGCATACGATCTTGAGCTTTACGCATTTTACTTGCGGCAACCATTTCCATTGCATTGGTAATCTTTTGGGTGCTTTTAATGCTCGAGATCTGTGTACGTATTTCTTTACCGGCTGGCATAAGGCTTTTCCGCTATTTTGATTACCAAGTTTGGCTTGCTTTGAAGTTTTCCAAGGCTGACTTAAAGGCATTTACAATATCATCGTTATAATTGCCAGTATGGTTGATGTCGTTCATTAGCTCGCTGTGCTCGCTGGCCATGTAAGATAATAATGCGTCTTCAAAACTACCAATTTTATCCACTTCGACATCGTTTAGGTGGCCTTCGTTGGCGGCGTAGAGGACCACGGCCATTTCAGCCACCGACAGTGGCGAATACTGCTTTTGTTTCATCAATTCAGTGACGCGCTCACCGTGGTCAAGCTGTGCTTTGGTTGCTTCATCCAAATCGGAAGCAAACTGAGAAAAAGCGGCCAATTCACGATATTGCGCCAGTGCTGTGCGGATACCGCCCGAGAGCTTCTTGATTACTTTGGTTTGTGCAGCACCGCCCACACGGGACACCGAAATACCTGCGTTCATCGCCGGGCGTATGCCGGAATTAAACAAGTCAGTTTCAAGGAAGATCTGGCCATCTGTAATCGAGATTACATTAGTGGGTACAAAGGCAGAAACATCACCTGCTTGTGTTTCAATAACGGGAAGTGCCGTCAACGAGCCGGTTTGGCCTGTGACTTTGCCCTCAGTAAAGTCTTCAACGTATTTTGCATTCACTCTTGATGCGCGCTCTAACAGGCGTGAATGGAGATAAAATACATCTCCTGGATAGGCTTCACGACCAGGGGGGCGACGCAGTAGAAGAGAAATTTGTCGATAGGCGATGGCTTGCTTGGTCAAATCATCATAGATGATCAAGGCATCTTCGCCACGATCGCGATAGTACTCGCCCATGGTACAGCCGGAAAATGGGGCGAGAAACTGCATTGCTGCCGACTCAGACGCTGATGCTGCAACCACAATGGTATGTTCCATTGCACCGTGTTCTTCAAGCTTACGTACAACTGCTGCAATCGAAGAGGCTTTTTGACCAATAGCAACATAAATACATTTAATGTGTTTGTCTTTTTGGTTGATAATGGCATCAACCGCTATGGCTGTTTTCCCGGTTTGGCGGTCACCAATAATCAATTCACGCTGACCACGACCAATGGGCACCATCGCATCAATGGCTTTTAAACCGAGCTGTACAGGCTGATCCACCGACTGGCGAGCAATAACACCAGGTGCGATCTTTTCAATTGCGTCCGTTGCTTTTGCGTTGACGGGGCCTTTGCCATCGATGGGTGTGCCCAGTGCGTCAACAACGCGGCCTTGCAGTTCTGGACCCACGGGTACTTCAAGAATGCGGCCGGTACATTTACAGGTTTGGCCTTCAGCCACACCTTTGTAATCACCCAGGATAACTGCGCCCACTGAATCACGCTCAAGGTTAAGAGCCATACCATAGACTCCGCCTTCAAACTCGATCATCTCGCCATACATTACGTCCGCAAGACCATGAATACGAATGATACCGTCGGTAACGGATACAACCGTACCCTCATTTTGTGCTTCACTGGTCACATCGAGTGAATCGATACGACCTTTGATAATTTCGCTAATTTCTGAAGGATTCAGCTGCTGCATGCTCTGTTCCTCAATTCCCTACCGGGTTTTAATAAAAGTGTTAATAAAAAAATTCTTTGACGACTCTATTTAAATTTTCATTTAAATTTTCATTTAAATTTTCAGACTTAAACTCCAAGATTTTCAGCCAGCTTTCTCAACCTGCCTTTTACTGAGCCATCAATAACAGTGTCACCCGCACGAACAATAACGCCGCCTAGTATGGATTTATCGATTTTAGTACTCAGCGACACATCATTGTTTAACATAGTCTTTAGCTTGTCGGTAATCGCTGTTTCAGTATCATCGCTTAAGGCAAAGGCCGAGGTAACTTCAACCTCAGAAAATTTTTGTTGTCGAGACTTTAGTACTTCGTATTGATTATAAATCGTTGGCAAAAGTCCAAGACGATTATTTTCGGCAAGTACTTTAATAAATGCGGTCGATTTAGAATCAATCTCATCACCACAAATTTCTGTGAGTAAATGTGATTTTTGCTCTGCTGTTTTTTCCGGCGAGCTGAGTAGTTTGCTCACGGATTGATTTGCTACTACTGTTGCAAGTGTCGATAGCGAGGCAGACCATTGTTCTAAGACTTTTGCACTGTGGGCATATTCAAAAGCGGCTTTGGCATAGGGTCTTGCAAGCGTTGTTAATTCAGCCATGATGCTTATCCACTATAAATCTGCGACTAGCTTGTTGACCAAGTCAGTATGGGCTTGTTGATCAATGGATTTCTCCAAAATTTTTTCAGCGCCTGCTAGGGCAAGTTCGGCAACCTTGCCGCGCAGTTGCTCTCTGGCACGATTTGCTTCTTGTTCGATTTCAGCGTTTGCCGCTGTAATCATGCGCTCAGCTTCAGCTTTTGCCTGCTGTTTCGCATCGTCGACAATTTGTGCTGCGCGCTTGTTGGCTTGCTCGACAATTGCCGCAGCTTGTTGTTTAGCTTCCGTTAATTGCTCAGTAGCGCGTTTTTTTGCTAGTTCCAGATCTTTGTCTGCACGCTCAGCGGCTTCTAAACCATCGGCAATCTTTTTTTCACGCTCTTCCATGGCACCGATTAAAGCCGGCCATACGAACTTCGCGCAGAACCATACAAAAACAAAAAACGTTAATGTTTGGCCGATTAATGTTAAGTTGATATTCACACCAACACCTCTGTGGCTTGTGTCATTACGAGGGTAAAAATTTTAGCGGTAACTAAGCGACGAAACCTGGAGCAACAACGAATATCAAAAACATAGCGATACCAACACCGATCATTGGAACGGCGTCAAGTAAGCCTGCCATAATAAACATTTTGGCCTGCAGAACAGGGGCTTGCTCTGGTTGACGTGCAGTACCTTCAAGAAGTTTTCCACCAAGATTACTAAAGCCAATAGCAGTGCCCAGAGCGGCAGAGCTGATGATGATGGCACTTGCGATGTACACTAATGCTGCTTCCATTGTTTTCTCCTGTTGAGATAGTTATAAATTAAAATTAATATTT
>JBCBZU010000437.1:0-2395 GCA_039815165.1 Pseudomonadota bacterium | reverse complement strand
TCCAAGCGATGAATCTGGGTGCGCAAGGGACAGGCAGGCGCCAATAATAAACGCTGTCCATAACTTATTGACCCAATCTGATTGACACCATCAAGCGCCCTTGAATAGACGATGGATTGAGTCCCAATTCCAGAACCGTGAGGCTATGTTGATATTCGAGCTCATACAGCCATTGAGCCAGGGCAGGATAAGGTGCATTTTCTAAACGCAGGCGCGCATCATTATTGGCGCCAGGTTGAAATCCTTTCATCTCCAATTGATTACTGCGCAGACTGGAATCCACCACAGCCGCCAAGTTTTGATTGCCGCCACCAGAATTGCCTCTATCGTTGGCTTGAATACGAGCAACTAACTGTTTAACCTCTTTGAGGTCTTCGGTGGTTTGCGCCAGGCGTTTTTCCTCTTGCTTATGCCAAGACATAAGCGGCGCAACAGCCAATAAATAAAATAACAGCAAGGCTAAAATAAAGCCGCCAATAGCGACCATCATTTGCTCGCGAGATTCAAGGCCTTCCCACCAGCTAAGCAACTTATCCATTGCGGCCTCCTTTGATTGCCAGGCGCATTCGAGCCTGGAAACCCTCGTCTGCGGCATTGGAACTCTGTAGTTCGGCAACAACGCCCTCTCTGTCTAATTGTTGCCGTAGTTGCTCGATACCGTTAAAGGTTTTTGCCGTAATACTCATGCGAACAGCTTGCTCCCGATTGCTATAGTTTAAGGTTAGCAGGCCTATTTCCAACTGATCAAGCACTGGTGCCACTTTCGATAACAGATAGACGCTGTTACTGGACTCAGCGCTATCTTGGCCATCGCTTAATAAACCGCGCAAACGCCTCACAGGATCGGATGCCGGACCCCGCGGTACCACTGTGCGATAGGACGATAAGATTTCCTGCTGATAGGCATTTTGCTGCTTTTTAATAAGGTAAATATCAGCAAATGAAGCAATAAAAAATACGGCTAACGCAGCTGCCGCCAGATAGACTAATGATTTTGCTTCTTGCCACCACTTATCAAAGGGCAGTTGCCTGCTATACTTGGTGTTGCAAAAATTCAGTTGATTCTGTTGCGAGAAATCCAGGGGTGGCTGACCAATGAATACCTGATATTCAACGGCCGGCAAAATATGGCTTTCAATAATTTCCTGAGTCTCTGCATCGTCTACATAGACTTTAACATCCCATGGGTCAGCTAAATCTTGTTGGTTTAACAGCAGGTCTTGTAACACTGCTTGGGATAAAGGCTCTGCCACACTAAAGCCCAAACCATTGGAACGATGACCCCAGACATTGCCCTGTGTAAACCAAATAAGCAATTCGTTATCCACTGATTGCATGATCTGAAAGTCGGCAAGGCATTGTTCAATCACAATATTATTTATTTTGAACCAGTTAAGTAGCGACTCTAACCATTGGTCATCTATGTATGCAGCAGAGATACGTTCCCCGTCTACTGGACCCAAAGCAAAATGTAAATTCTCAACAGGACCCAGTACTTCATCTTCAATTTGATACGGCAGTAACTTACGAAAATGACGCGCTTCTTTTTTGTTGTATACCACTGGCATGGTGACAACTTTGTGTCCAGGAATCATTAGCAGTGCCGGTTGTGATTGCACGCTAAGGTTAGCAAGTAAGTCTTCATCTGAGCCAACATGGGAATCAGTCGGCCAATCGCTCATTTCATCGATAAAACCCCAACGAAAATCCCGGCGAACCTGCTGATCTTCTTCGCCGTGGACTTCTTCTAGTAATTGGATAATCAGTTTTTCTGTCACTGGTCGTTGCTCATATTGTTTTCAGGGCTGATAAGGCTATTAACATAAATGTATTGATGTATCACTGACTACTGGCAGGCTATCCTTTTGTTGTACCCTGGTCGTCATTGAAAAAAAATACATGGGGATAACAATCAATGGCTGTATTACTCTGATGCTTGCTGCCGTCAAGGCAGAGGCCATGTATATGGGAGCCACTCGCGGTAATCGCAACCGTTTTATTGGCCGGTGTTTTGGTCCTACATTTGAGCATAGCATGGTTAAAACAGATCCTCACTGGCACGCTGTATAATGCGTGCTGTATAGGTGCCGTTTTCATTTTCTCGTTCAATAAAACTAAAATGTCGACGCAAAATATCATTGATGGTGATTTCCGCCATTAACATAAAACCATCAGATCCCGTGCCGAGATTTTGCGTATAGAGCGTAGACTCATCACTATCGCTAAAGATCGCTGTAAAGTCTGCGCTGCCGGTAAAATCATTAATATTATTAAAGGCAGACCCGCCACCTTGTTGTCGATTGGCTAGGGAATTGGCTTGCGAGTCTGAATCTGCGTCCGAGTCCGGTTGTTTTGTGCTGGACTCTGGGCGACCCTGGATTAGGCTGGCCGCATC
>JBCBZU010000249.1:0-4209 GCA_039815165.1 Pseudomonadota bacterium | reverse complement strand
CTTTTGTCACCGTTCAATATGAAGAACGCATCGACTTTTTCCATAATATCGATGTATTATTAGATTTTCACAGCGTGCTGGATAGTAATAAGCCCTATCAATGCTGTACTCCTGACCCCACCCCATAAAAATAACAGCGGCTAATGACATCGGGCACCACACTTAGCGATGATCGCCTTGAAAACAGGTTGGATTATCATTTTTCTGATCGCAACTTGCTTGCTTTAGCGCTAACCCATCGTAGCTGCGGTAGCCAAAATAACGAGCGCCTGGAGTTTTTAGGTGATGCCCTGCTCAACTCCCATATTGCTCAACTGCTGTATGCGCAATTTCCCAAAGAAAAAGAAGGCATGCTCTCGCGTCTGAGAGCAGTCCTGGTAAAGGGGGAAACCCTGGCGGAAATTGCCCGTGAATTTGATTTAAGTGACCATCTTATACTGGGCGAAGGCGAACGCAAGAGCGGTGGCTCCCGTCGGGACTCAATTTTGGCCGATGCGGTTGAGGCCATCATTGGTGCCATATTTATTGATGCAGGAATGGATAGATGCCAGCAATTTATTGGGCAAATATTTAAGCAGCGCCTACAGGGTTTATCCATCGATAAACACCTAAAAGACCCTAAAACACGTTTACAAGAATTACTACAGGCACGTCAGTTGCCGTTACCCGTTTACACCATTGTCGATATTGGCGGCCAGGACCATAAACAACTATTTAGCGTGCGTTGCGATACGGTTTTATTAAAAGATGGACCGGTGGCCAATGCCGGTAATCGGCGCATGGCGGAAAAAATGGCGGCAGAAAAAGTCCTTGAATGGCTTGAGTCTCGCGATGACAAGTAATGCCGAAAAAATCACTCGCTGCGGTTATATTGCGATAGTTGGGCGTCCCAATGTTGGTAAATCGACCTTACTTAATCATATTCTCGGACAAAAGTTAAGCATCACTTCGCGTAAACCCCAAACTACCCGTCATAACTTGATGGGCATCAAAACCACCGAAAATACCCAATATTTATTTGTCGACACACCAGGCCTGCACCAGGGCCATAAAAAAGCCTTAAACCGATATATGAATCATGAGGTAAGCACAGCCATTAAAGACGTCGATGTCATTGTGTTTATGGTCGAAAAATTACAGTGGTATGCAGAAGATGAATTAGTGGCGAAACGACTAAAAGAAAGCCCGGTCCCGGTTATTTTAGTGGTGAACAAAATTGATCAAATCGAGGATAAAGACAGCTTACTGCCCCATCTGCAACGATTAACCGAAGTGCTTAAGGTGCAGGAGCTGGTGCCGATTGCGGCTTTACAAAATCATAATCTCGATCGCTTACTGGAGGTGCTGAGGCGATATTTGCCGGAAAGTGAACATTTTTTTCCAGAGGATCAACTCACTGACAAAAGCTCACGCTTTTTAGCCGCGGAAATGATTCGGGAAAAAATTACGCGCCAGCTCGGCGACGAGTTGCCCTATCAAATGACGGTAGAAATAGAGTCGTTTAAAGCAGCGGATAAAATACTGCATATCGATGCCCTGATTTTAGTTGAGAGAGAGGGGCAAAAACGAATTATTATTGGTGAAAAGGGCGGGCGCATTAAACAAATAGGCCAGCAAGCCCGTGCAGAAATGGAAACATTATTTGACAGTAAAGTGATGCTAAAAACCTGGGTAAAGGTTAAATCTGGCTGGTCTGACGATGAGCGAGCCTTGCGTAGTTTGGGGTATAAGCCCAATGATTAGCCCGTAGGGTGTTGTGGTGCGAGTCGACCTTCAGCCTGCCTATGTACTCCATACCCGACCTTTTCAGGATAGCAGTCTGCTGGTGACCATATTTTCTCTGGACTATGGTCGACTTACACTGCTTGCCAAAGGCGTGCGCAACAATAAATCCCACAAGCGCCAGCTCTTACAACCCTTTATACCGCTCAATTTATCCTGGCAGGGCAAAAGCTCACTAAAAACCTTAGTTGGAATTGACGCTGACAAGGCGGTTACCGCACTACACAATAAGCATCTCTACTGTGGCTTTTATATCAATGAATTATTGATGTACTTATTGCCTGAAAATGACAGTGCCGACTCTATCTTTCAATTATATGAGCATAGTTTAAGTCAACTTATGCACGAAAATGATCTTGAACAATGCCTGCGTTATTTTGAGTTTTCACTGTTAGCGGACTTAGGTTATGGCATCGATTTTGTGCACGACAACCAAAGTGGCACAGCGATTATGCCTGAACAGCACTACTATCTGGAACCCGAGCTAGGCTTTATTCTTGCTGATAACGAACAATCCAAACCGTATTTTTTAGGGGCGGAATTACTGGCAATTGCAAATCATGACTATACCCGCATGGCGGTGCGGCGAACAGCCAAGCAAGTGGCGCGCTTTTTGTTAGATTTCTATTTGCAAGGAAAGGAGATTAAAAGCCGGGATTTGTTCAGGTCATAGTGTATGCTTTTCAAGTGCCCCGTTCGTTAGTCGCTGTTTTACTATTAACCTGGCAATCAAATAGTTCGTCCTGAACTATTTGATTGACGCCATTGAAAATTGGCGCAACTGTGCGAAGCTGCTTGATTTTCAATGGCTTACATCGGCTATGCCGATGGCAGGACATCCTTGTCCTGTGTTATTAACGCGACAATTAAAATTGCCGGGTTAATATTCAAAAATAATGTCGATATCAAACTGCTCTTGCCAAACCAGCAAAGCATCCATGCTGTCCAGCATTTTAGGAAAATGTCGTTTAACCGTGTCAAACTGTTTTTGATCTATGGCCCTATCGACGATACTGGCCTCTTGTTGCAACTGTGGCACCCCGCAATAACAGCAACCACCGCTGAGTTTGTGCACCAGATAACCTAGCTCATCCCATTCCTGCTGTTTAAAATGGGCCACCATATTATCTTTTTCTTCACCAATCATACTCAGCAGCATGCTCAGCATGTCTTTGGCAAGTGTTCGGTCATTGCGGCTATGAGCAAGGGATTGTTCAATATCGACGACTTTATTAAGCGGCAACGGCTTTTCAACGGAGTCCGCTAATGGCTTTTCAACGGAGTCCGCTAATGGCTTTTCAACGGAGTCCGCTAATGGCTCTATTGTTTGCAAGGTGGACGGCGGCGATATCGACACAAGGGGCGTGGCGGCCTTTACCTCTGGCTTTGCCAGCGCCGATGGTGTCAGCCATCGATCCAGAGCATTTTTTAACAGGTCTTGTTCCACGGGTTTGCTTAAGTAGTCATCAAAACCGGCGATCAAGGCCTTTAGCTTTTTTTCTTTAGTGTTGTGAGCGCTAATGGCAATAATGGGGATGCGCTGATCTCTCTCTTGGATACGAATACGTCGGGTTGCTTCAATGCCATCTATATCATCCATTTCCAAATCCATTAGTATTAACTTAAAGGAATGACGTTGATATAAGCCCAAGGCTTGCCTGCCACTCGCCGCTTCCAGTGTGAACAGTGACATCTTGCTGAGCATTTCCCCGGTGATGCGTCGATTGGCCGGGTTGTCATCCACGAGCAAAATATCCGGCTTGACTTTTTGCTGGCTCAAACGATGAATACTATTGGCAATGGGGGAATAGGTTCTGATAGTCAATAAAGACAATAAACACAAAGCCAGGCTTATGCAAACAAAGAGTAGCTGCTGTAGTGCCGTACTCGCCTGGAAAAAAACATAGACCAAGGCGGCGCTGATAACCACAGCGGCGACTGATAAAATAAGCTGAATCCGTTGTTGTGCTGGCATCGTACAGGGTAGTTTTGTGGTGGCGGGTCTGGGTGATCAAGGTTAAAATAAGCGTTCAAAAATCGCAAGCGTTACCAAAGGGGCTTTTATCCTTTTTTGGCTGACCGCTTGAGTACATCCAACATGTGAATCTTCATGACCGATTTTCCAACTATTGAATCTTATATAGGGCAAACCCCTTTAGTAAAACTACAGCGTTTGCCACTTAAGCGCTCCAATACAATCCTCGCTAAACTGGAAGGTAACAACCCTGCCGGCTCGGTTAAGGATCGCCCAGCCATGTCGATGATTGCCCGCGCCCAGGCCCGCGGTGATATATCGCCAGGAGACACCTCAGGCCGCGATCGTGCCCGCGGGCATCGTGCTGTTCACGTTCATCGCGTTCGGCTTCGGCGTGGTCTCGGCGGTCAACACGCTCGTCGCCCAGTGCTACGGCCGGGGCGAACCCGAGG
>JBCBZU010000206.1:0-4715 GCA_039815165.1 Pseudomonadota bacterium | reverse complement strand
GTCGAACAGGGCGGTGCCTACAGTACTATGACCTTAGGGGATTATTTGTTGCATAAGTCCTACTCTAATGTTTTTATGGATTTATACTTGATTCCCATGGGGGCTGCGATTTGGTCGGCGACCAGGTCAGTGATGAAAAACTTTCCACTGCAATTTTTTGTTCGGTTTTTTAAAAACCACGGTCTGCTTAGCGTTAAAAATCGACCACAGTGGTATGTGATCAAAGGTGGTTCGCGTTCATACTTAAAGCCCCTGACTCAGCCCTTTGCATCCTCTATTCGTTTAAATTCACCTGTTTTATCGATTATCCGGGGTGAGCAGGGCGTTGATGTGTTGGTGAAAGATGGTCAGACAGCGCAATTTGATCAAGTGGTTATTGCCTGTCACAGCGATCAAGCCTTGGCTATGTTGAGTGATGCCAGTGATATTGAGCAATCTATCTTGAGTGCTATCCCCTATCAATTAAACGACGTGGTTCTGCATACAGACACAGCTCTATTACCGCGTAATCGTTTGACTTGGTCCAGTTGGAATTATCGAATTCTAAAACATAATCAGGGTGAAGCTGGCGATCAAACGCTGCCCGTTTTAAGCTATCATATGAATATTTTGCAGTCTATTGAGTCCGAAGACACCTTTTGTGTTACCTTGAATAAAACCGACGTCATCAATCCAGAACACATTATTGGGCAGTATCAATATGCTCACCCGGTTTTTTCCTTGGAAGCCATTGAGGCTCAACAACGCTGGTCGGAGATTAACGGCGTCAATCGCACCTGGTTTTGCGGTGCCTACTGGGCCAATGGCTTTCACGAGGACGGCGTCAGCAGCGCACTGAAGGTGACAGAAGCGCTAGGAGAGTCATTAAGTGGCATTTGATACCGTCAATACCAAGACCACCGATACCAAGACCACCAATGCGCTTGCCAGCGCTATCTACTCAGGTACGGTAAGACATCGTCGCTATAGCCCTAAGTCCAATGCATTCAGCTACCGGGTGTTTATGGTCTATCTCGATTTGCAGGAAATTGACCAGGTATTTTCCCAAAGTTCTTGGTGGTCCTACCAAAAGAAAAATCTTGCAAGTTTACAGCGAAAAGACTTTTTGGATGGTTCTGATAAAGGCTCACTCTATGATGGCGTTGCCGACTTAGTCGAGCGCGAAACTGGCTTACGCCCTCCAGGCCCTATTCGCATGCTAACGAACTTGCGCTACTTTAATTTTATTATTAATCCCATCACTTGTTACTACTGCTTTGATAAATCTGGCCAATATCTGGAAACCATTGTTGCCGAAGTCACTAACACACCTTGGCGTCAACGCTGCCACTATGTCTTGAGTTTTGATAAACAATCCATTAATAGACAGCGGCTGACCTTTAGTAAAACCATGCATGTGTCACCTTTTCAGCCCATGGACCTGGAATATCACTGGAGGGGAAAAACACCCTCGGCCGAGTTATTTGTCCATATTGATGTGAGTAAACAATCGAAAAATATTTTTGATGCGACCATGATGCTGAAACGCCAGGCGATGACCGAAAAAACAATGAATGCCTTTTTGTTTCGCTATCCATGGATGACCTTACAGGTATTTGCCGGTATCTATTGGCAAGCCTTAAAGTTAGCCATTAAGCGAATTCCCTACTTTTCTAATCCAGGCCCAAGTCCTGAAACGAATAAACCATCAAATTTATCCAAGGTCCACGAGGAGCCATTAAATGAGAGCCGTTAGTACTGCGAATAATAAGTTGGAAAATGCATCCTCTAGTTTTGCTGATAAATGGGCAAAGAAGTTAGTGCTCAAATGGCTGAAGCACTTTTCTCAAGGCAGTCTTACCATCGACGACGGCGGCCGGCGCTACCATTTTGGTGAAGACCCTCAAGCGGCAAAAATTTCTGCTTATATTAAAGTTAATCATGATTCAGTCTATCGCGATGTTTTGTTTAATGGCACGGTAGGTTCGGGTGAAGCCTATATGAAAGGTGCATGGGAGTCGCCTAACTTAACCAATGTCATCCGTCTTATGTGTCTGAATATGGATATGCTGCAAAAAATTAACAAGGGTTGGTCCAAGATAAATAGCGTTATGGCCTCATGGATACATCGCCTTCGCGCTAACACTAAAAAGAATGCCCGGCTAAATATTGCGGCTCACTATGATTTGGGCAATGACTTTTTCTCTTTGTTTTTAGATCCCACAATGATGTATTCATCGGCTATCTATGCTAATGAAAATGTCTCCTTAGACGAGGCCGCAGTATTTAAGTTAGATCATATTTGCCGACGCCTGCAGCTTAATAAAAATGATCATCTGCTGGAAATTGGCACCGGCTGGGGAGGTATGGCGATTCATGCTGCTAAACACTATGGCTGTCGAGTCACCACAACCACCATTTCAAAAGAACAACACCAGCATGCGGTCGAGGCCGTTAAGCAAGCCGGTCTAGAAGGAAGAATTACGGTGTTGCTGGATGACTATCGTGACCTTGAAGGTGGTTTCGATAAATTAGTCTCCATCGAAATGATTGAAGCGGTAGGACGTCGTTATTACCCTTCTTATTTTTCAACTTGCGCTCGCCTGCTCAAAGACGATGGCTTAATGTTGATACAGGCTATTACTATGCCCGATCAGCGCTACAGTATTAGCAGTGACAGCAGCGACTTTATTCAGCGCTATATCTTCCCTGGTGGTGATTTGCCTTCTCTCGGCGCTATTGCCCGCAATGTGGGTGAATATACCGATATGCAAATTGCCGGTATTGAAGACATTACCCTAGACTACGCCAGAACGCTTGAAGACTGGCGTCAGCGCTTTTTTGATAAATTAGCCTTTGTTAAATCACTGGGCTATGACGATGTATTTATTCGCATGTGGGATTTTTATCTCAGTTATTGCGAAGGTGGCTTTAGAGAGCGATCAATTAATACTTTGCAGTTATTAATTACCAAGCTTGCGTGTCCACAGTTGCCGCCAATCAGACCAATTAGCTAGCCGCCAACTCGATAGCAGATAGAGGTGTTGACGATGTATTATCGGTTTGCCATCACGCTCATACTTTTATGGATGAGCCCCGCCTATGCCACTCCAAATTTATGCCCGTCGTTAACATCTAACCAGGCTGTTCCCGATATTTTGGGTATAGCCACTCATTTGCAGTCGGGAGAAAATTTATATTGTGAATACCATTTCGTTAGTGACGACAAAAAAACCGTGGTCGACTATATTGATTTTAATCAACAACTTATTGCCCGCAAATACTTAGATTATTCTCTTGGCGAAAAAACTCCCCTTGTTAAACAGCAAGATTTTCGCCACGGTGAGCTGCGTGCAGTTACCCTGACCCAAGGCGATGACGCTCAACAAAGTCAACTCACTATTCAATACCGCAAAGCGAATACCGATGAAACTAGCACGTCTCAACTGGCATTTTCTGATTCATTGGTGATTGATGCAGGCTTTGATGCGGCCGTTCGGCAACAGTGGAATGCATTAGTGAATGGAGAAGCAATCCAAGTTGATTTTGTTTCTCCTGTACATTTGAAATCCTTTAAGCTGTCTATTGTGCAGTCACAAAGTCGAAAGTGTAAACAACAGTTGTCGGGTAATGACCAAGGCTTGTGTTTTTTAATTCGCCCCGCTAATGCGCTTGCGCGATTATTCGTTAAGCCGCTAGTATTAATTTATGATCAATCGAGCCAGCGATTACTTTCATATACTGGCAGTGTCAATATCACCAGTCTCGAAGGGGCCAGCAAGAGAGCCCGAATAGAATATCACTATAATTAAAACAGATTTAGCAACAGGGTTTTTTCCCCGAGTCTCATCAGTATCTGAGTAGTAGGTTTAATGAACGCCGCCTCCCAGATCATCCAAATAATCCAGTAGTTGGCACATTGCTTTATTGACTTCCCACGGATCAAACAAGTCGTTATTGGGAAATAAGGGCAGGTTGTTACGACTATTGATATACAGGCAATCGTCGTAAGAAGTATCCCTAATGATTTGTTTTAGCGTTAGTTCTATGCGGTCTATCCAGCTATCATATTCTTGGACATAGAGTTTTGCCCCATTTATCACCAGCTCGCCAATAAGCCAGGAAGACGGCATGGTGATGGTCGGGTGGTCGCGGTGATATTGATCTCGCAAGTGCTTAATCATACGACTGATCTGGCGCTGAACGCGTGTTCCCGACGGTTGATTTACGTAGATTCGATTCGGTTCATTTACTGCCAACATAATTCTCCCCCTTGAGAGCAAAATCAGTGGATGGAAACTTCTTCTTTGTCGACTTTTTCAGTCGTTACTACGTCTTTGGTTTTTTGTTCGGATACATCAGACATAACTTCTACCTGATGCTGAATTCTCTCCGTTAATCTTCCAAGAATATCCAATACTTGAGTGAGTTGATCGATAGAGCTTAATAACTTTTCTCGTGACGTCAATTCATCGCTTGAGTGTTGGCTCTGATCAATAGCATCAATTTTCTTATCGGACATAAATCACCTCCTATTCTCGCCCAATACATAATCCGGGTTAATTAAATTTTTGATTGAACCCTGATGACTTCTGAACTTACAGGCCTTGCAATCATCAAGGCGCAGGTTTGACAGCTTTTTGTTCTACAAAAATCCGCTGACTATAACATCCATATTACTTAACTGTTTTTCAGATAGTTAAGCGTGTTTTGGATTGATATACGACTGCCTATAT
>JBCBZU010000361.1:0-2924 GCA_039815165.1 Pseudomonadota bacterium | reverse complement strand
GTATTCTTTTTTGATAGATGGCTTTAAGCCATCTGAATTTATAGTAATAAATGGCCGCACCAGTTGATTTATTTGCTGACGCTTCTTGGAAAATGGAACCCAATAACTGTAGTCCACAATGTTTTTACTGCGGATATCATCCACAATCGCGAAAATAAATAGTGATGCCAGTAAAGGCAGCAAACCAACAGCATTAATGCCCTCTACAAAGTGCATAACTATAATGATACCGATAACAAAGCACGCAACCAGAGAGAAAGACAGTAGGATATTATTGGCTCTTATTTTGACAAAGTTGCTAGTACTTTTTTTACACAAAAATAAAATATAAATTGAATACAAAACTGAGATTAATACTGCCAACTGAAACAACCAATAGTGCCTACCCGCAATTCGAGTTAGTGTAATCCCAGTATGATCAACACCCAATATAATAGTCTCGGAAAATAACAATAGAGATAGAGTCATAACATTTGCCAACCCAATCCCAAGCACTAGCTGTTTTGGTATGGAGTATCGTGAAAATCGAGCAACCATAAAAGGTAGAGTGCTGGCCATCAGCAGAGTAAATAGATAATAACCTTTTAATGCCACAAAGCCTGAGACTGAAGACTCTTCCATAAAATACAACATAAGCTCAAACGTTGATTGGCACAAGAAGAGTAAAATAAATAAAGTGACCAGTTGGTAAAGCAGCGTTTGCTTCCATGTTTGACTAATCACTTTTAATGCCCAAAGTTTTACCACAATACCCATCAGGGTAAAGGCTATGTAAATACCTTCCATAATCAGCTAATACTTTTTATTTATACGGTTAGAACAACCTGACAAACAGATAAGCCAGAACCTGCCATAGCGGCCACTACTTTCTTGCCTGAATTCAATGATTTATCGTCCAAAGCTTGAGAATAGTTTACGCCAAAGGTGGCCGAAGTAACATTACCTAAGGTGTCAAAGGTTTTTGTCATGGCGCTTAAATCAACACCAAAGAGCGTTGAATGGCGCTTCCAAGGACGCTTGCCCACTTGATGCGTTATCAAGCAATCAATATCCTTTGTTTGCAAGCTACTCTTTTTTAAGGTTTCTGGCAATAACTTTTGGTGTGCGTCCAGTATAGCTGTGCTAATTTCTGTCATTAACATCTGGCCCTGAGGCCTATTATTTTCCAGCGTATAGTAGCAAAGTTCGGCCAACTTACCGTTGCTGCTAAAATGTAGCCCCTCAATCCGATTAGAGCCACTATCACAGTCCAGAATTGCTGCCGCGCCTGCATCGCCCACGGTTAAAGAGCCAATCGAATTAAAATAAAGGGATCGCTCCTCTAATTTTTTCAGTTGTGGAATCGCTGCTTTACTGACTCGACTGGGGCACTCTCCTGTACACACCAGTATACTTTTAGCGGAACCAGACGACAGCATGGCAGCCGCAATACTTATTCCCGTCATAAAGCCCAGACAGGCATTGCTTACATCAAAACAAACCGCATTTTTTAAACCCAGTTTGCTCTGTACTATATGGGCTGTACTGGGTTCAATATAGTCTCCTTCAATACCACAAAATATCACGGCTCCAATATCATCAATATTGCCTTTAAATTTAGCTAAGGCTTTCTGAGCGGCCTTTGTCGCCAAAGTCGACGGTTTTTCATCGCTTGCTGCATGCCTGACCTCCTTAATGCCGATTAAATCTTCTATCAGGGTCTCGGAAAAGCCCAGCCTTTCTGGCTGTGTGGCGCCGACCATATCACGTGTTTGAATCACATTACTTGGTAAATAATAATCGATTGAATGGATGCACATATTCATAAGCTATTAACCTCAGTGGACTTTTTACATTTTCATTTTTGCATGGCTCTTATCTGAGCTAATTAATTGTTATGCAAAAAAATAAAAAGAAACATCTTGAAGATGAGATTCAATTTGCTATAAAGCACCTCGTCGCTAAGCCCTTGAATGTTTGAAATCATTCATTGAATATTGGAGATGGAAAAAGGTATGAATATTTTTGACAGTGATTTCGCAATTACAGACGAACAACATATAACAGCAATATACAAATCCTTATCGATGCTGTATTTGGAGAGCTTTGGTTATGAAGGCGGGTCTCAAAGACCTCAGCTTTATCCCTTCCCCCCGCATCATGTAAAATCAATTCACACCCGAGGCAGTAGTGGCACAGCAGGGATATGGTTTCACTTGGTAGATGGCTCTATTTGGGATGCTAACGCTTCCATACAGTATGAAGACGGACAAGAGTGAGTCTTCTACTGCTTTGCGTTTGAGTTTTTTATGGATGCTTGCATAGTTCGGGCATAGTCCGGGAATAGTCCGGCTCGACAAGCCCACTTCTGGTCGGCGCTAAGGGATTCATCAGGAAGTAGCGCAGGTTTCAGGTGATGGTCATGATTTATGTCGTTAACCAGGAGCCAAGGAGCAATGGAAGTTTATTGGACTATATTGCACCACTATGCATTGCGGACTTGACCCCTTGTTCTATTCAGCCCTAATCGCTACTGCCGCGTATAGGGATTGTCAAGGTCAAGTATGTTAAAGCGCTGACTTGACGATGAGCCATCTCGCTCGTTGGTTGGCAAACCTAAGAAAAGTTGATTCCCGTCAACAGAAATAACATCGTATTCAATAAAATTTATTGACAGCCCAAATAAATCGGTTGCCACTAAATCAATCTCAGTGGCTTGCATACCGCTAACCACAATATCGCCACCCGTGGAATAAAAACCTTCAATAGTGGTAGTAACGGGAAGCGGGCTTATACAATTCGCATCCTCAAAGAACTGATCGACAAGACTGATAAAACCATTATCGATAACCGCCAACTGAGTCCAATAGCCACCGTCTGGAAAATCGGCATCCAACAGTTCACAAGTACTAAGCCAGCTACCATTGAGTTCTGCTGGACTATTG
>JBCBZU010000134.1:0-6194 GCA_039815165.1 Pseudomonadota bacterium | reverse complement strand
CTGACTTTTTTTGCCAGTAAGGCATTGGCCAAACAATACCAACAGGGTTTTCCGCAATCCTTACATAAAGCCCCCATGCTATTGCCGACCCAACAACATGAAGTGAGGCAGCTTGTGGATCGATGGCTGGGCGACAAACAAGTCTATCCCGATGTTCGTGGTGAATTTGATGATAGCGCTTTAATTAAATCCTTCGGTAAAGCCGGCCTGGGTATATTTTTTATGCCCTCTGTTATTGCCGACGAGGTATGCCACAATTTTCAGGTGCATGTTATAGGCAAGACAGATGAAGTCAAACAACGCTTTTATGCAATCTCTGCGGAGCGTAAAATCAGTAATCCAGCCGTAAACGCGATTATTGAATCGGCTCAAAAACTGTTTTAATTCGGATCTAATTTGTAAAATAAACACTGAACAAGTCACCGGCATTAGTGCAAGCGCAAGCATACGGCAAAGGCCATAGTGCGTATTTAGCTTATAGATAACTAGCGGCAATCCCCACAAAAATCACTGCCCCAAGCCAGTGATTATTGGTAAATGCGCTAAAATACCCTTGTCCATGTTTGCGACTAATCAACCGCTGCTGGTAAACCATTAAGCTTGCCGCAATAGCCATGGAAATATAATAAAGCACGCTCAAGCCAAAGCGCTGCCCCATCAACCAAAAACCACCCAGTACGCACATCTGTAAACTCGCGGTAATCGCGCGCTCGTTACCCTCAAACAAAATGGCGGTGGATTTTACGCCGATACGTTTATCGTATTCGCGGTCAGTCATCGCATAAAACGTATCGTACACCACCGTCCACAATAAATTAGTGACATAAACGATAATGATCAGTGGATCGAGGCTATGGGTTTGGGCCGCAAAAGCCATGGGAATGCTCATGGAAAAGGCGGCACCCAATACCACCTGCGGCAGGTAGGTATAGCGTTTCATAAAAGGGTAGATACTGGCCAACGCAAGTGCGGCAAACGACAACAATAGGGTCAGCCTATTGGTCATTAATACCAGCAAAAAAGCAATGAATACCAACACAACAAACACCTGTTTAGCCTGATTAACGCTGAGTGCCCCAGAGGCCAGAGGCCGGTCTTTGGTGCGGGCTACATGCTTGTCAATATCGCGATCGGCAATATCATTAATCACACAACCGGCAGCTCGCATCACAATGACGCCCAGAGTAAAAATAATAAACAAATGCAGATCAGGAAAGCCCTCGGCGGCCAACCATAAGGCCCACCAGGTTGGCCACAAAAGTAACAATATGCCAATGGGGCGGTGAAAGCGCATGAGCTCACAGTAATGCCGGAATCGCTCGGAAATAGTCAAAGCCGGGCCCATCTTTTATCCTAATGCTTAGGTGAGAGCACAGTATTTTACTGTCTATTGTGATTCTAATAAAGAATCTAAAAATACCTCACATACCAACAACGGTTTATGCTGCAAGACAAATACAGAGCGCCTGCCCCAGCCAGGCTTGAGTGATCGGATATTTTGTGGGAGCTGCTCCTTATGCAGCTTGGCAAACTCAATGACCTGCCGCTGCAGGGTGGGATCTGCGAACAACTGGCTGCCCAGAGGACGGTTGCCCAAATAGTGTAAGCGCCGCAGGCGGCCTTTAAGTGTCGACAGAGGAATAATGGTGCGGGCATAGACCCAGGGCACATTGTCCCCATACAAGACCACCTCTCTCACCACCGCCCAACGTCGGTGGCTCATGCCTAAACATCGGTACTCCGACAAACGGGCGCGCTCAATCCGCTGTTGTAGTACCTCTACCGCTAACCTGCCTTTTGAGCGGGCGAGCAGTTTGGCCGTCAGTGATCCCTGATCAAATAGCCACTGCTGTATTTTTAGTGGAAGCTGGCGATGATGGTGGTTTAAGGTCTGCCAGTGGGCATCATCTGATGTGGAAGAAGCAGTCAAAGCCGGATCGCATAGCGCTAGTCATAATGTTGTCCGGCATTCTATCGCATTGAGGCTGTGTTAATCACCCATCTGTTCGGCGATCATTTTCAACTCTTCGCTGGATTCCAGTAAATTTTCGATGGCTTCGCGCGCGGCTTGCGGGTCTATATGCAGGCGCTTAAAGACCTCTGCACCCACAGGCTCGCCGGAGACGCCCATATCCAGCCCCTGTTCTTGCAGCAGCTTTTGAGAGAGGTGTAGCAATAAGGGATATTGCCAATCCTCACCATCGTAGTCAGGGTCATTTTGGTGGCGCAGTGCCGTGCAGACCGTCTCTGGCATATGCCAAAAGTCCATTAACCACGCGGCTAACTGATTGCGGTCGACACCAATAATGTGTCGTTCTACCGCTTGAGAAGAGGCCTCGGGGTTGGCATCTATATGGCGACAAATGGATTCAAACTGACTTTCAAATACCTCAGCAATAATCAAGTAGCCAAAGTTATGCAGTAGCCCGGTTAAATAGGCGGTGCCAAAGCTTGGCCGATGTTCGCGGGGAATACAGGTGACCAATGCTTCTGTCGCGGCAGCAGTATAAGTGGATTTTTGCCAATAAGGCAGGCAACCGTGAGGGCCGCTCTTCGGCATTTTTAAGGTATTGCCCAGCGCCAGGCCCAAGGCCAGATTCAATACCATATCAAAACCCAATACCCGCACAATCGCATCGTGAATTGACTTAATAGTACCCGGTGCAGAATAGTAAGGAGAAGCCGCCCAACTGACCACTTGGGCCGACAGGCTCGCATCGAGTTCAACTATATCCGTGAGGTCACTAATATCGGCGTGTGGGTCTACCCGCAGCTTGATAATCTTTTCAGCAATAACAGGTAGTGGTGGGAATTCCAGGGTTTCTTCAAGGCGTTGTTTTATGCGCTTTTCGGTAAAAATACTCACACTGTGCTCAATATCTTTAATGTCATCCTCAGGGTTGGAGGGTGCTTCCAGTTTACACAGTGGGGTGACGATCTCCTCTACTTTAGCGTCACCAATAAGCTGTCGAAAATTGGCTTGCTCTAATTGAATATACTGGGTGCCCACCCCGACGTCGAGGTAGATGGTTTCGTATTTCATCAGCCCTGCATCAACCACCGTGGGTAGATTATTGAGGCCGGGTAATGCCGGAATCGCGCTCACGCCACATTTTTTCATAAAGCGCTGTAGATCCTCTCCGCTAAGGGGTTGGTGCTCATTGTCTAAAATAGTATTGATCTGCTTAATATCCAGCAGAGTATCGGTACGGGTAATGGCGATAATCATTTCCTTTTGACTGTTTTTCAGCACAATCGCTCGGGCTGTATTATAGGGCTTGAGTTCAACCACATCATTGGTCGCAGACTGCGAGCACGCGGAAACTTCAGCAAATGAATAAGGGACTTTATAGCCTCGGATAAGGCGCTCAATATTAGAGGGTACGGACACAAGCAGCTCCTGAGAGTAAAATACAGCTTGTTTAAGTGTAGTTCAAAAAATTAAAGTGACAGCTCTGGATTCAATGATTTTTGCTGATTAACGCCAGTTAATTAAACTTGCGCAAAGCGCTCATCACGGCCTACCCAGCGCTGTATCAGCTGTTCGGCCAAGGGTGGAGAGTCCATAAGCAGGGCTTTTGCCTGCTGTTGTACACTGGGCATTAAGTGCAAATCCCGCTGTAGATCGGCAACTTTAAGACTGACTTCACCGGTTTGCCGTGTGCCCAGCACTTCGCCGGGGCCGCGAAGCTCCAGGTCGATCTCGGCAATGCGAAAGCCATCATTGGTTTCGCGCATCGCATTGAGCCGGCGCCTGCCCTGCTGAGACAGGTTGTCCCCATAGAGCAAAACACAATGACTGGCGACCGTGCCGCGACCAACGCGACCACGCAGTTGATGCAGTTGTGCCAAACCCAGGCGCTCTGGGTTTTCGATCACCATAAGGCTGGCATTGGCGACATCGACCCCGACCTCAATAACCGTAGTGGCGACCAGCAATTGAATATCCCCGGCAACAAAGGCGGCCATAATCGACTCTTTTTCACTGGGCTTAAGGCGGCCATGCACCAGACCAATGGCTAAGTCGGGCAGTTGTTCCTGTAATTGCTGGGCCGTATCTTCTGCCGCCTCGGCGGAGAGGGTTTCTGACTGCTCAATAAGGGTGCAGACCCAATAGGCCTGGCGGCCCTGCTTGCAGGCATGATAAATCCGCTCGATCACCTTGGGGCGGCGCTGTCGACCAATAATCACGGTTTCAATAGGAATGCGCCCAGCCGGCAACTCATCAATGACCGAGTAATCCAAATCGGCATAGGCACTCATCGCCAAAGTCCGGGGGATGGGCGTAGCCGTCATTATTAACTGATGGGGGATGGCCAGCGTGCCTTTATTGCGCAGTGAAAGCCGCTGGTGTACGCCAAAGCGATGCTGCTCATCGATAATCACCAGCGCCAGGCGATCAAAGCTGACGTTATTTTGAAACAGAGCATGGGTGCCAATAACCACCTGTGCGGAGCCCTCTGCTATAGCGCTTAACTGTTGCCGCCGCTCGGCGCCCTTTTGCTTGCCGCTTAGCCAGGCAATGCCAATGCCCAGGGGCTCAAACCAATGGCAAAAACGATTGCGATGCTGCTCCACCAGGATATCCGTCGGTGCCATTAACGCCACCTGCCGATCTGCCGCCACGGCCTGCAGCGCGGCCAGAGCGGCCACCAGTGTTTTACCGGCGCCCACATCGCCTTGCAACAAGCGCATCATCGGCGTGCTTTGCGCCAGGTCATGGCTAATCTCCTCAGACACCCGCTGTTGGGCACGGGTGAGCGTAAAAGGCAACGATTCAATAAAAGGCTGCTTTGATGCGTTTTCAACAGGCAGCGCAAAAGACTGTTGCCGCTGACGCTGCAGACGCAAGCGCAATAGACTGAGCTGATAAGCCATTAATTCCTCAGTGATCAAGCCTAACTGATAAGGATGCTCGCCTGCCAATAGAGCTTCGATATCGGCCTCTTTGGGCGGAAAGTGTAAAAACTGGAGACGCTCATAGAGTGAGGTGTGCTCACTCTGGGGCAACAAGTCCGGCAGCGCTTTATCGCCAAGACGAGTAAATGCCTGTGCGATCAGGCCACGCAAGCGCGGCTGGCTAATGCCTTCAGTTGTGAAGTAGGTGGGGGTGAGTGTTTGCTCCAGTGCCTGGGGCTGATCACCGGATAACAGTTGGTACTCGGGGTGGTATATTTCCAAACCCGATGCCCCTGGCCTTACCTCACCAAAACAACGGATCATTGTGCCATTGACCAGCGCTTGTTTTTGAGCGCCCGAAAAATGGTAAAAGCGTAAACAGATCGACCCGCTCTGGTCCTGTACCCGGCACAATAGACTTCGCCGACGACCATAAATAACATCGGCACCACAAATTTCACCTTCAATCAGCACAGTGTTAAACGCGTTAAGGCTGCCGATGGGACTAATGCGGGTTTTATCCACATAGCGGTGGGGTAAGTGAAACAACAGGTCTTGCAGTGTCAATAAACCCAGCTTTGCCAGGCGTTCAGCCAATTGGCTGCCGACACCCTTTAATACGCTAACAGGCTGCAAACTGCCCTGGGTTTGTTGGTCGGCTGTATTGTGGTTGGCGATTGTCGTCATAACAATTGAACTATGATGATCAGAGTTAATGTTGCGCACCCTTGGCAACAGCTTGGGCAACGGCTTGCTCCATTTTTACACCTAAAAATAATCCTACTCTAAGCTCACCATAAAGATCCCTTTAATATAATCAGCGCTATGTTAGCATCAATTTTATGCAGGCCTCAAAGAATAAGGCAAGCCATTCACAAGAAAGCAAACATTTACGCGGAGTAAAGGCAAGGCATTTATTGAATCTCAAAGGAGCGTGGTTACGCCAGGAAAACCAAGGGTGTTGGTGCCCAATTGCCCGCATCACCTCGGCATGCCCATGGGTTATCGTGCCTTCACTATGCAGAGCTTAACCCAGTAAAAGCGGGCAGTGTAAAACAGGCGAAAAAGTATCCATAGCCAAATAATTTGTACCGTATGCGTGAATCGGATAATAAGACCTTGAGCAGAGACAATGGATATTTGTTTTTAGGTGCCGAGCAATCGGAGCCTATAATTCGCTACAACGAATTTATACGGCGGGGTATTTCTGAGTCAGAGCAACGATTTTTGAAAGAGGCTTATCAGCGGAATCCGTTAACGGGCAACTTGGCGTTTATCGCTGAAATTGAAAAGCG
>JBCBZU010000447.1:0-2309 GCA_039815165.1 Pseudomonadota bacterium | reverse complement strand
TTCGCCTGCCCATTAATGGCAATCAATAAGCGGCGATCAATAAACCACAATCAATAAATAACGTGTCGCTAACCACGAATTGTCATTGCTATAGAACTGTTCACTATAATCACCGAAACAAGGCAAATGCACCGCTTAACTTTCCTTATACGCCCTCGCAAAGCTTGCAATTAAACTCTGAGTTAATATGGCAAGAGACAGTTCGATCATTTTTTTAAAGCTATCATTTAAACTGTGTTTTATGATAACTTTTGGACTTTATTGTTATAGAGAGGCATATCATGAAGAAAGTTGCATTGTTAATCGTATTTTTCGGATTTTACTTTCCTGCCCATCAAGCGATCAGTGGCGGTGATCCTGATGGGCAATTTATTACCGGCCCACAAATAGGTGCCAATAGCTGTCGTTATTATGATGTGCCTATATATGACAGAATGGCGCAGACTTTTACTGCTGAGACGACGGCAAGACTTGAGCAAATCCGTATTTGGCTATCCCAAGGTTTTGGACAGCCAGGTAATTATTATTATGGTCCTGGCGGTAGTTCTTCCAGGGTGGGATTAAAACTCTATGAAGGTCATGGAGTCGATGGGCCGCTACTTGGAACCTCAACATCAACCGTTAAACTTGTCCCAGGTATGGACAGTGATTTTAGGCCGTTTTTTTGGAGGAGTTGGGACAACAAGAACAAGCCAGACCTTTATCTGACCAAAGGCCGCGTCTACACCTTTGAGGTTTATTATACTGCGGGTAATAAATCCAGAATTCGATACGCTCAATGTTACAGTACATATCCCTTCGAAACGCTTTACCAAATTACAGGAAGCACTCAATCTTTTATTTCTAATGCAACCGGTATGGCTTATAAAGTTATTACCTCACCTGCACCACAACCCAAACCAGCAAATTGAGCAATCGGGTGGGAGGCGGAGTCACCCCGCCGCCCTCCCACACCCGCGGGCATACGGTTCCATACCACGGCGGTTCCTGTCTCTCCACAAGTGGAGTGAGTGTTGCTTGATTTATTCGACTGCTAATCATAAAACGCTGCAACATTCGTTGGCGTACTGCTGCGCACAAAAGTCATAGCGATTTCGCAAAGTGTCAGCATCACCGCCTGTCCCGTTGACGGCAATCAGTAAATGGCAATCAATAGTATATCGCTATAACATAAATTGCCACTGCTATAGCAGCTTGGCCAATACAATCATCGAAACAAGGAAAATACACCGCTTAATTTTCCTTATACGCCCTCACAAAGTTTGCAATTAAACTCTGAGTCAATATGGCAAGGGATAACGCCGCCATTTCTTTAAACCTCATTTAAACTATGTTTTATGGTAGCTTAGGTTACTTAATTTTACTGGCGAGAGACTATTAATTAATAAAAAATAGATTCCGTCACCTTCACTACTGTCCCCTTCACTACTAAGTTGAAGTTCAAGTAGATGACATCTTTGAGCTTGTATTTTGCTATTAAAATCAATCTGTTATGGTGCTTTTTATTAAACCTTGGGGCGCCAGTGATTTGTAACGATGTTTTATGATAAAATGGCGCCCCAATTTTTATCATACAAAAGAGGTATATTATGAAAAAAATAGTTTTACTGATGGTTTTTTTCGGGCTTTATTTTCCTGTCCACAAAGCAATTAGTGATGATTACCCTAGTTGGTACGACCCTGATTATGTCACTTCCGTTGGTTTCCCCTCGGTAGGTAGCAATAGCTGCAAGTCTTATGATTTTGAAGTATCGGGTAGCTTGTATCAAACCTTTACAGCTGAGCACACGGGAACTCTTGACAAGATCAATATTTGGCTGAGGGGTAATACTGCAGAAAAACTCCAAGTGTATATATATGAAGGAGATGCCATAAGTGCATTGAACACTAATCAAGCTCAACAACCTGGGTACTCAACAACTGTTAATCTTAATGGCGCTAAAGATAGTTTTATACCGTTTATTTTTGGAGGTCGTTGGGATGTGGATGCATCAACTGTTCAGTTAACTAAAGGCGAAGAATACACCATTCGTCTTTTGAAAATCGGCAGCGGCTCTTCTAGTGCTAAGGCGGCTTTATGTTTCGATGATCAAAATCGAGGAGGTCTTATACGTATTAAAGATAGAACGCCAAAGGTATATGCTGATAATTTGGCTATAGCTTATCAAGTCAGTACTGTTTATGATCCTAATATCCGCGATAATATTAACACCATCCCAGTGCCATTGGCACCAGCAAGCAAATAATATATAAAAGAAAGCGAATAAATTGCATTGTATTAGAAAGTTACTTGGCTTTAATAAATAACC
>JBCBZU010000070.1:0-7743 GCA_039815165.1 Pseudomonadota bacterium | reverse complement strand
ACAGGTAAACTTTAGCTAAATTAGTGCAAAAAGAAAATATAGAGTATGGATTAAGCCGAAAGTTATAATGCTAGACAATAAGTAATAGAGTCGGCGAAAAATGAGTAAAATCAAGTAAAAACAGAGATAAAAAAGCAAGAAGATAAAACCATTTTTTGAAAATACCGATCAAGGTCATTGATCCCTCTTTTCAATACCGCGACACCGATAGTATTTTATAAAAGCCTTATCCACACTGTGAAACAAGTTTATGAAAAGGCATTAGCGGCTAATAAGCGCTTGGGTAAGGCCAGCGAGAAGATCGCCGCCAATGCGATAAAGCCCGTCGAAATAAGCAGGCAGGCCGTCAAGCCATAGAACTGAAACACAAAGCCCGACAAGACGGTGCCAAGTAAGCGCCCCATGGCATTGGCCATATAGTAAAAGCCCACATCCAGTGAAACCCCGTCGCGGTCAGCATAGCTGACAATTAAGTAACTATGCAGGGATGAGTTAATGGCGAACATGGCGCCAAAGACCAGCAAGCCGCCAATCAGACTGATAATGGGTGCGATACCCGCATATAACAAAAAGGCAATGCCCGCAGGGATTACAGCCAGCGGCAGTGCCCACAGAAAAGCGGATCGACCATCGGGTACTTTGCCGGGGTCTGAGGCCTTTGTTCCGGTGAATCGAGGTGCCATCGACTGCACCATGCCATAGGCAATCACCCAAAGCGCCAGAAAGCCCCCTACCTGCCAATGATCCCATTGCAGCTGTGTTGCCAAAAAAACCGGTAAAGCAACCACAAACCACACATCTCTTGCCCCAAATAAAAACAGGCGTGCGGCCGACAACACATTAATCGAACGGCTTTTGGAAAATATTTCATTAAATTTAGCTTTATTTTTGGCTTTGCCAAGGTCTTTTTTCAGTAAAAAAATACTCAATACCCACACCACCGCCAACGCCATGGCCATAAGCCCCACGGCACCTTTAAAACCGATTGTGGCCAGTAAAGCACCACCCATAAAAAAGCCCAGGCCTTTTAGGGCATTTTTAGAGCCCGTGAGTATGGCCACCCATTTATAGAGGGTTCCCTGCGCCTGGTCTGGGACCAGCAATTTAATGGTGCTTTTAGCGCTCATTTTATTGAGATCTTTGGCGATGCCGGAAAGCGCCTGAGCAGCCATTACCCAAGGCACCGTTAATGCAGCAGTGGGAACCAACAGCATGCTTAATGCGATCACTTGTAAGGCTAAACCGATATTCATGGTGATATTAAGCCCCAGGCGAGCCCCAAGCCAACCGCCGATCAGGTTAGTCACTATGCCGAAAAATTCATAAAACAAAAATAAAAACGCAATTTGCAGCGGGCTGTAGCCAAGCCCATGAAAATGCAGCACCACTAACATGCGCAGGGCGCCATCGCTGAGGGTAAAGGCCCAGTAGTTACCGGTAATAATCAGGTATTGGCGAATATTGCCAGAGACAGAGGCAAGCATTAGACCTTGTCCCGTTGACCAACCCAGTGCATCAATTCTGCGGTGCGGTTGGCATAGGCCCACTCATTGTCATACCAGGCATAGATTTTCACTTGGGTTTCATTGATTACCATGGTTGAGAGGGCATCGATAATACAAGAGCGGGGGTCTGTCTTGTAGTCGATAGAGACCAGAGGGCGTTCTTCATAACCGAGAATGCCCTGTAATTCCCCCTCAGCAGCGTGTTTGAATAATTGATTGACTTGATCTGCGCTGGTGCGGGTTTTCACTTCAAACACGCAATCCGTTAAGGAGGCGTTGGTCAGCGGCACTCGCACCGCATGGCCGTTAAGTTTGCCCTTTAACTCAGGGAAAATATGGGTAATCGCGGTGGCTGATCCCGTCGTTGTTGGAATCAGGCTCATACCGCAGGCGCGAGCGCGGCGCAAGTCCTTATGAGGGGCGTCGACAATGGTTTGAGTATTGGTGAGATCGTGAATGGTGGTGATGCAACCGTGTTCAATACCGAGATGTTCATGGATCACTTTGACCACTGGGGCCAAACAATTGGTTGTGCAAGAGGCCGCCGTCACCACCGGGTGTTGTTTGGGATCATACAGTGACTGATTAACCCCCATCACAATATTCAGTACGCCTTCTTCTTTAACCGGCGCGCTGACCACAACGCGTTTTACCCCCTGATCCAAATAGGCTTGTAAACTGGCCTTGGTCTTCATCACCCCAGAGGCTTCAATGACCACATCGCACTCAGACCAGTCGGTGTCGGCGATGTGGTGCTGGCGACTACAGGCAATGGCATGATCATCGATCACAATGCTATCCCCGACGTTCCTGGCCTGATGCTGCCAGCGACCATGAACCGAATCGAAATTCAGTAAGTGGGCCAGCGCAGCCGCATCCCCTGCGGGATCATTAATCTGAATAAATTGGATATCCTGCCAGCCCCATGCCGCTCTCAACGACAGCCTGCCCATGCGGCCAAAGCCATTAATGCCCACTTTTATGGTCATCGAAACCCCCCGGCTTGAATGTAAAGTTTTTAAGAATAGAAAGGCATCATAATTTTGAAAGATGACAGTTTTGTTGCACTGAGGTTTTCGCCCCTTGACGCTCGTCCATGGTAAATGTCGGACTGTCGAGTATCCAGTGGATTTAGCTGTTGTTTGGCCAGTCAGTCAATTTAACAGGCTGCAAATTTCTTTTTAATCCTTTACTCTGTCCGCACAAGAACCCCATTAGAATGAGGTGCCCATGCCTTTTAGCTTTAAATTGATATTGATAGCCTTTGTAAGCCTATCGCTAATACACCCCGTTTACGCTCAGCAAATAAGCGATGCCAATGCGCCTGAGTCTGCCGGCGGTTTTTCAGGAAAAAAAGCCCTGGTCGCCGATCAATTTATGGTTGTAGCGGCGCATCCGCGCGCGGTGGCAGTGGGTTATCAGGTATTAAAACAAGGCGGCTCCGCCATTGATGCCATGGTAGCGGTGCAAGTCATGCTGGGCTTGGTGGAGCCGCAATCCTCTGGTTTGGGCGGGGGCGCCTTGCTGGTGTACTACCATGCGAACACCCAAACCCTGACCACCTTTGATGGACGAGAAACGGCGCCACTGCAAGCAAGCCCCGAATTATTTTTAGATGCAGCCGGCAAGCCCCTTAGCTTTTTTGATGCAGTAGTGGGTGGGCGCTCTGTGGGTACACCGGGAACCGTCAAGCTCTTGGGCGATCTCCATCAAGCCTATGGCCGCAGGCCCTGGGCAGAGTTATTAAAGCCAACGATCAGTCTCGCCAAAAAAGGCTTTGTGGTTTCCCCGCGCTTGGCGGGCGCCATTGCCAATGACCAACAACGCTTAAGTCGTTATCCCCAGACCCGCGAGTATTTTTTCACAGCCGCTGGCAAGCCCCTGCCGCAAGGTTACCGGCTAAAAAATATAAGCTATGCCCGCAGCCTGGAAACACTGGCTAAAAAAGGCGCTGACTATTTTTACACAGGGCCTATTGCCCAATCCATTATTCGACAAGTCAATACTGCGGCAGATAATCCCGGTGTGCTCAGCCAGCGGGATTTTGACATCTACACCGTCAAGCAGCGCCAGGCAGTTTGCGCACCTTATAAAGCCTATCGGGTCTGTGGCATGGGTCCCCCCAGCTCTGGCGCGCTGACCATTGGGCAGATTTTGGGTATGGTCAGTCATTTTGACCTGCACACGAAAAGCCCCGATGATTTAGTGGCCTGGCAGGTGATTGGCGATGCCTCGCGCCTTGCTTTTGCCGACCGCGGCCGCTACATGGCGGATACCGATTTTGTGCCTATGCCAGAGGGCTTATTAGACAAAGACTACCTGCAACAGCGCGCCCAATTGATTGTGCCGGGACAGGCACTTGCCCAAGTCCAGGCGGGCAGCCCTCCCTGGGCGCTGCCATTGACACTGGCCGATGATGAATCCCTGGAGCTGCCGTCCACCACCCACATCAGCATTGTCGATGCCGACGGCAATATCGTCTCCATGACCAGTACCATTGAAAATGGATTTGGCTCGCGCTTAATGAGCAATGGCTTTTTACTGAATAATGAATTGACAGATTTTTCTTTTCGAACCCACAAAGACGGTTATCCCATTGCCAACCGCGTAGAGCCGGGCAAGCGACCACGTTCCTCCATGGCGCCGACCATTGTATTTAAAGGTGATCAGCCGATACTGGTGATTGGCTCGCCCGGTGGTTCCCGCATTATTGGCTATGTGGCATCGACCATTATTGCTTACTTAGACTGGAAGCTGCCCCTACAAGAAGCCATTAACCTGCCGCATTTAGTGAATCGCTTTGGCACCTATGATGTGGAACAAGGCACTGTTGCTGAACAATGGAAAACCGGCCTCGAAGAGCTGGGGTTTACCGTCAGTATTCGCGACCTCAACAGCGGTTTGCACGGCATCGCCTTTGAGCAAGGCAAGCTTGTCGGCGCGGCTGATCCGCGGCGGGAAGGGTTGGCTATGGGGGATTAGCCCTGGCCCAATTAGCGCAATTTTTTATTTCATTCCAGTATTGACCCACTAGAAATTGCATAAAGAAAATGAAAGCTTATCGCAGCGCATGGCGAGCCCTATGGGCAAGATGAGTAACGATGGCAGACCCAAAATAACCCTTTTACGCTGTCAATTTATAGTGATCCAGTTCTATAATGCCTACTATTTTGTCCACACTTTTAAGTATTATCGTGACCAAAACTCCACACTCTAAACCGCGTTACAGCTCTTCTCAGGTAGACAAGTCCCAGGTAGACAAGTCCCAGGTAGACAAGTCCCAGACAGACAAGACAGGGCTGTACACGGCCGAGCAAGTGAGGCAGTTAGATAAGCTGGCCATCGACCAGCACGGTATCCCGGCGGCAGTATTAATGAAACGCGCGGGCCGCGCGGCTTTTGCGGCCTTGATCAGTCGTTGGTCCACTGTAGCCTCACTCCAGATCTTTTGCGGCAGCGGCAATAACGGTGGTGACGGCTACGTGCTTGCCGCCTTGGCGGCTCAACAGGGTATCTCTGTCACCGTTTGGCAATTGTCCGCTCAGCTATCGCCAGTGGCTCAGCGTGCCTGCCATTATGCGCTCCAGGAAGGCGTGCAATTGCGGCCTTTTGTGGTGGCAGACTGTCAGGTAGTGCTGGAGCATCAGCAGGACGATGGTCAACAAAGCGTGCTGGTCGATGCTTTATTGGGTACCGGCGCCAAAGGCGCATTAACAGACAACTACCGCAACGCCATTGTCTTAATCAATAACAGCGCCTGGCCGACACTGGCCTTGGACATGCCCTCAGGTATTGATGCCAACACAGGTGCAATTGAGGATATTGCCGTCAAGGCAGATCTCACAGTCAGTTTTATCGCGCAAAAACTCGGCAATCGGATTGGCCCAGGGAGAGTCGCCGCAGGCACCTGTGTATTCGATGATCTCAATGTTCCCAATGCAATATATCAAGGCCTCGAACCTGATGCCCAGATATTAGAGTTATCAGAATGCCTGCCGACACTCCCCGAGCTGAAAATAGATGCCCATAAAGGCGATTGCGGTCATCTGCTGATTGTGGGTGGTGATCAGGGTTTTGGTGGCGCAGTATTAATGGCGGGGCAAATGGCCGCCCGTGCCGGCGCCGGTTTGGTCGGTGTGGCAACGCGCCCGGCGCATACCGAGGCAATTATTGCGCGTCAGCCTGAACTGATGGCAGCGGCTGTGTCTGCCGGCCAGGAGTTGTCGCCACTGCTGCAAAAGCCCGCTGTTTTGGTGATAGGTCCCGGTCTCGGGCGCAGTGCATGGTCAGAACAACTGCTGTACTTTGCACTGCAAGCGAACAAGCCCATGGTCCTGGATGCAGATGCCTTAAATTTGCTGGCAGATCAGCGCATGCCCTGGCCTCGGGCTGAACAACCACAGTGGATTTTAACGCCCCACCCCGGTGAGGCGGCACGTCTGTTAAACAGCAGTATTGATGACGTGCAGAATGATCGTATGGCGGCGCTGACAGAGTTGCAGTCCCGCTTCGGTGGGGCCGTTATTTTAAAAGGTGCCGGCAGCCTGGTGATAAGCTCGGCAAAACAGATTTATTTATGTGAGCAAGGCAACCCCGGCATGGCCTCCGGCGGTATGGGCGATGTGCTCAGCGGCTTATTGGGTTCACTGCTCGCTCAAGGCCTATGCATCGACAAAGCCGCATGTTTGGGGGTGGTATTGCACGCTGCCGCCGGTGATATGTGTGCCGCTGAACGGGGGCGACGAGCCTTGTTGGCCACCGATTTGATCGATGCAGTGGCGATGCTGATGAGCGGCGATAGATGAACGACGATAGATGTTAATGTCTGAGCTATCCACTCTTCTATTAGAGGATGAAGATGCCACCGTTGAAGCGGGCAAGCGTCTTGGCAACGTTTTGAAGCCTGGAACGACTATTTTGCTAAAAGGGCAGTTGGGTGCAGGTAAAACCACTTTTGCTCGCGGTATTTTGCGCGCTCTGGGCCATTCAGGTACCGTTAAGAGTCCTACCTATACCCTGGTTGAACCCTATGAGCACCTGGTCATTCCTGTCTATCATTTTGACCTTTATCGTTTGGGTGATCCCGAAGAGCTGGAATTTATGGGGATTCGCGACTATTTTCAGCGACAGAGTATCTGTATTGTTGAATGGCCCGAGCGCGGAAGCGGATTTTTACCTGAGCCCGATATACAGGTAGAATTGTCGCCAAAACAGGCAAGTAGCGGTATCATTGGCCGCAGATTGACTATTATTGATAAAAAAAGTCCTTAACGGATAAAAAGTCTTTAACGGATTGAAAAGTCCTTAACGGATAAAAAGTCCTTAACGGATTAAAAAGCCCTTAACTGTATTAAAAAGCCTTTAACCTGGATTATGTGTTCTTTGTTTAAAAGCATAATCAGATTTAATAAACCAAAGAGTGGGGAAGTGCGTTTGAAGAGGACGAATAGCGCAAGTCGTCTAGTGTGTTTGTTAATGGCCTCGCTGTTAAATTTATCAGCGTGGTCAGCGAATATTGATGGCGTACGCCTTTGGCGTGCGCCCGACCACACGCGCGTGGTATTCGACCTTTCCGGCACCGTAGAGCATAAAATCTTCCAGCTAAAATCTCCGGAGCGCCTGGTGATCGATATTAGCAATGCGCGCAATACCTACGCTCTCAATGCTCTTGATTTAAGTAAAACTCCCATACAGCGCATTCGCAGTGCTGAGCGCAATAACAGTGATTTACGTTTTGTGTTTGACCTCAGTGCATCAATCAAGCCCCGAAGTTTTCTACTTAAAAAAAATGCGGGTAAGCCCGATCGTCTGGTTGTCGATCTCTACGATAAAGCGACTAAAACAGAAAAAACCATTGATAAGGTGTCAGATACTGCATCGGCCTCTTCCCGTCGAGATATTTTAATTGTGGTCGATGCAGGCCATGGAGGCGAAGATCCGGGCGCTATTGGCCCTGGGCGTTTGCAAGAAAAATATGTGGTGTTGGATATTGCCAAACGCCTGGCCAAAAAAATAAATGCGACTCAGGGCTATAAAGAAAGCCGAAGTGATAAAAGGATTTAGAATTGAAACACAGTTTGATTCATCAAAGATTTCAAACCCTCAGAATATCAGAGAACAGATTGCCAAACTCCTATTCAAACGAAAGTAAAGATGTTCAATTTTAACTTTTATATAGCCCCTACATGAATTATCTTAGAGTTAAAACCCTGTAAACATGAATGTTGGAATATTTGTT
>JBCBZU010000317.1:0-3366 GCA_039815165.1 Pseudomonadota bacterium | reverse complement strand
TTAGCGATTGAGCCAGAGGTTTGGCTAGAAAACAGTACACAGTTTGAAGCTCGATACCGTCAACGATTTCAGCAAGATCTTTCAAAAACAGTTAGCGATACAGGGTAAGTCGCTTTTATCAACCGTTCATAATCAATGACCTATTACTTTTTTAAGAGTGATGATTTCCCGTTGTTAAAAATTTTGCTTTTAAACAAAAACTATTCTGAGAATAAAAAATGTTGCTGATTTTTTGGTATTCGAAATCAGCATTAGATGCTTTTTTCAGCTTAATCTGAATTTTGATGGCTTTTAATAATGCCTGTCCCGTCACTCCTTTAATAATGCCTGTCCTGTCGGGTCTCTTTAATAATGCCTGTCCTGTCGGGTCTCTGATCTGAATTTTGATGGCTTTTAATAATGCCTGTCCTGTCGGGTGCTGTGTCCTGTCGGGTGCTGTTATGCTGAAATTTTTTTGATCGTGGTTCCAACTTAATTGCCTATAACGCAAAGACTTTTGCATTCGTTGAAGAGCTTCTTGCTTAGTTAGTTTTTTTCTGGAACAACATTTCCGCCTTGCGTCGTAGTCGTACTACCCCCTGGGACATCAATTACCCAACATAATATCTACAACTGGCGAATCGTCTACGTCTACCCCGGGTAACAATCCTCTTAAACGATCATTAACATCAACTGAAATCAGACTCCACTCTAGCAATCCCGCAAGGTAGCCTTCCCAACAGGTTATAACATGTCTAGGTACGTCTCCTTGATACTTTTCCAAATTCTTCTTAATTCTTGAGCTAAGTTCATCATATGATGGTTTTTCTATCATGGCATTTTCCTCGGAACAAATAACTCAAAGTCTGAACCAATAATTCTAATTGAATTAATACCTTGCTTGGTGTCAGCCCCAAAGGCTCGCCTTATCGCTCTATCTGCAATTTCTTGAGTTAAGCCTGATTGATTGGGAGCATTAATTACTATATCTCCTGACTGCCCTCTCGCATCGATGATTCGACTAGCTATAGAACCAGACAAGCCTCCTGGTGAAGTATCTTTTATACCAGACACCGTTTTCAGTTCAATTCTTTGTCCATCAATCAAGAAATCTGCTGTTCTTTCGCCTTCGACTTTTGATATAGGGATGACTTCTACTTTCTTACCTAAATTCAATTGTTTTTGCACAAAATCAAGTTCATCTGGCAAAAGTGTTTTGGCATCTCCTATCAACTGACCTCTGTTTGGAACACCTTCCCCAACCCCCGTCGTACTACCAATTACACTATCTCCCGCCGACCCTTGTACCTCTTCCTCTTCTCTAAACGGCGTACTGTAAGCAGTATAAACCTCAGGTGAATCATCTTCAATCAATGCCGAAGCGGCTGGAGCTCGGTGATGGTTGCGATCGTCGGGGGGGATAAATTCAGGGATAATGTAAACCGCTAATTGTTGTTGTTCAATCAGCGTTGCGATTTGTTGTTTTCCTAAAGCCAGGGTGAAGGGCTTTCCATTGAGAGTATAATTGACGCGGTCCTCATAGCTTAGATGGTTGTTCTCATAAAGAATCATCCACCAACTGCCGCGGGCATACCTCAAAAAGACTAAATGGTCGAGAAAATCATCAATTTCTTGTCGGTGCTTGAAGGTCTTTTTACCTTGGGTACCGGCATCGCTAAAGCGGCTGCTATTGATATTGTAGACTCGACCAGTACCGCGGTCGTAGGCTCTAAAATCGTATTCAGCGCGCAGGAAATTAGCGGGTGTTCGCAAGTCGAATTGGCTTTCTTCCTTTTTAAACATAGGGGCAAATTATCCAAGCCACTGTAGCTGAGGAGTAATTAAAATACATTTTTAGCCGTTCGTTGATCGCATTTTGTGGTCAATGGTTAAACAACGCTTGCTGTTGTTTTTTATAAATCGCTTTATTGGCTATATGAGATTTCATCTTCATCGTATCGCTGATCACTGGGCAGGCGAATGGAGATATTGTCAAATAAGTAGTTTTTGACGTTGGTGAAGACGGCTGGGTTGACTTCACTCAAGGATTCCACTTCAACCAATTCACCACCGCCAATGCCAAATAAGTCTGTTAAACTAAGGTCGATGGCGTTAATCTGGATATTGCTGGAAGAAGGTGAAATAAAGAGCTCCCGCGGTGTCCAGTTGCGGGTCGCAACGATAATTACTCTATCCCTAACATTGATGGAAAAAGGTTCACGTAACGCACCGAAGTCATTGGTGGCAACAAAAGTGGCAATGCTAGCGGTAATATCAATATCGTTAGTATTAGCAGAATCAGCATCCAGAATACTGCCACCTACGGACTCAATGCGTAAGATACTATCATCATTAAAGCCGGCATCGACTCCACCCGTCAGCGGGTTTATTGAAATATCGCCGATACTCTCAAAGACAATACCACCGGTATTATGCAAACGTTCTATGGTCACATCACCGGTATTCTCCAAATCAACTGAGCCGCGACTGTTGCTGACATTAATTGTGCTTGCGGCCATCTCAATGCTATCGCCAGCACCAATGCCATTGACAGCGCTGATATCAACACGACTAGCGCTTAAATTACGGCTATTGACATTGCCATCAATAACGGCCCCAGTTGTGGCCAGGCTAATGGCACTCTGCGCATTGAGCAAACCTAAAATAATATCCCCACCATTGGCGGTATAGTTAATTTGATTGGCGGAACTGGCCGTACCGTTGGCCATTTGGATAAAGCCGTTATTGGCAAGCAGTGTGATTTGATCCCCCGCAGTGATAGTAGCATTTTGGTTAATCGTGCTGTCTGAGGTTAAGCTTACGGATGCATTGCTGTTGATATTGGCATTTTGCGCGATTCGACTCCCGCGAACGGCGATGGTCTCCGGACCGCCGCTGCTTAATTCGCCGTTTAACTGTACCGCCCCAGTGGTGCCATCCAGGGTAATGCCATTTGCGCGAATACTGCCGTTTGACACAATACCTGATCCCGCTATCTCTGCACTACCACTAGTGGCTTCGAGGTTGGCATTGATATTGGCCGCTTGGTTAAGCGCATTCAGGTTTATGCGGCCCCCAGAGATATCACCAATAACGAAAAGCCCTTCGGCAGTAACGTCCACCAGGCCACTGGCGTTAACACCAACGAGAGTCAAGGCATCGTCATCCGCCAAGGTGACATTAGCCGCTTGGTTGACAGCCAGTACATTAAAATTATTCGCCGCATTATCCAGGGTAATATTGGCTTCAGATGCCAGGGTGGTTTGTCCAGACACCTGGATACTACCGCTATCCGTAATCGCCCCCGATGAGTTGATGTCCAGGTTTTGGGCTTGAACAATGCCCAGATTACTTGTGGAACCATTAACCAGGCTCACATCGGCTGTC
>JBCBZU010000200.1:0-4850 GCA_039815165.1 Pseudomonadota bacterium | reverse complement strand
TTTGATGGCAATCCGAGAAAAATTGATTTTAATCTGAGCCTGAAAAAATACCACGAAGACAGCATGATTTTTTAAATAAGAAAGAGTGAACAATTAATGGCAAATTACTACCGAACCAAAGCAGGCGATACCCTCGACTGGATCTGCTGGCAGTACTACACCAAGAAAATTAACTTGGGTTCAGCGGCAATGAATGTCGACCCGCGACTGCTGGACAGTAGCCGCTTATTGGAAAACGGTTTTCTGCTCGGCCCCCAATCCGATGAGGACGCCAAGGGCAGAGTTGAGGCCGTGCTACAAGCCAACCCAAGCTTAACGGCGTATCCGCTGGCCTTACCTGCGGGTCTACGTGTCTATTTGCCCGATTTAGACACTGACCCGCAAGCAGATACCTCCACTCAATTATGGGATTAAGGTAAACCACTATGTCGTTAACACGTATGAGCCGCTTGCAGGCCCCGAGCTTTCAACTCAAGGTCAATGGCGCACCGGCCAGCCACACATTAAAAGACCGTCTGCTTGCCGTGAGTCTTGTGCTCAATAATGGCGAGATCAGTGATCACCTGACGCTGTCGCTGGATGATCGCAGCACCTTTTTGGGGAAGGATATCGCCGTGCCAGACCAGGGTGCCACGCTCAGTGTTTCTCTGGGCTATGGCAGGTCGCTAAAAAAGATGGGTGACTACCTGGTTAATGAACTGCGGCTAAACGGTTCCGGCGCCGGTAGAACCCTCAGCATTTCGGCAACACCCGCGTTATTAAGCGCGGATAAAACCCGCACCTGGGGCAATCAAACCCTCGGCAAGATTGTGGCCGATATCGCCGCAGAACATCAGCTTACACCTAAGGTCAGCCCTTCGTTGCAGAATAAAACCTTGGCGGTGATTAACCAAGTCAATGAATCTAACTCGGCTTTTTTAACCCGCCTGGCAGCGCGCTACAACGCTGTGTTTAAGCCTATGGCGGGCAACTTACTGTTTATGGCAAAGGGTGAGGGCAGCGCTGCCAGCGGTGTGCCTATGGCGCCTGTCAACATTTTTCCCCACGACATTCTTAGCTGGAATAAAAACCAGTGCGATCAAGAGGAATACGACAAAGTGTGTACTTATTGGTATGACTACTTACACGCGGCTGAACAAGAAGTGTATGTGCCGAGCGGTCAACCGACAGCGGCTGACAAAGTATTGCGCTTACCGCACTTATACAACAACCAGGAAGAAGCCACCGCCGCCGCCAGGGCAAAGTTGAGTGAAGTAAATCGCGAAGACAGCAGCCTCAGCCTCAGCCTGTTGGGTAACGCCGATATTACCGCCGAAGGCAGAATTATTCTGCGAGGTCTGCGCAACAGTGTTGATGGCGACTACATCGTCAAACAGGTTAGCCACAGTTTTAGCCACGGCGGTTTTCAAAGCCAATTACAGGCTTATGCATTTACTCAAGAGTAAACTGAATTAAAAGAACTTGCGGAGAATTAACCTTATGTTAAACCAACAGCGCCATTGGGCAGAGGATAACTACCAGGCTTTACTGGCTGAAATCAGGCAGATAAAAACGCAACTGTATGCGCAGTTACCGCCAGAAGCACAACAAGCATCTAAAAACAGCGCCGCTGTGTTGGCGGCAGTGACAGAACAACACGGGCTGATGTTGGATCATCTGTGTGCGGTATTCGCCCTCAACCGCTTCGAGCGCCAGTTATTGCTGCTGTGTCTGGGCATTGAACTGGACCCGGAAATCGCAAGCCTTTGCGTGCAACTACACAATCGACCGCTACCGACCTTATCCCTGGCCTTACACTGTTTTGACGGGCATTGTGAATCCCTGTCACCCCAGGCGCCGCTGGTGTATTTTCAACTGATTACTCTGCACGATGACCACGCCAGCTTTATGCAGCGCAGCCTCACCATCGACCAGTGGGCCTTATTTTACTTAAGTGGCACGCCGGTGATGCCGCCATTACTCGCTGGCACTTTGCAAGCCATCACCCTTATTGAGCCTGAGCTATCCGTTGAGCGCGACAGCGTGGCCGCACTGCGGCACTTTCGTGATGATCAAGGTGGTAATCAAAGTGGTGATCAAGATCAGACAGGCATACAATTGATCGGCCAGAGTGATGATCGCATTCAGCAGTTGGCGGCACAGCTTGCCAACACAGAAGAGCGCGCGCTTTACCATTGGAATCTCCACCATTTACCCCAAGAGTCTGAGCAAAAAACCCATTACTTAAGCCTTTTAGAAAGAGAAGTAGTCACCCGCCAGTGCTTGCTACTGATTAATTGCCAGTGTTTATGTGACGACAATAAAAGCCCGGCAGATGGTTATGCCATCACCCACTGGCTTGAAAGTTTATTAACCAGCCTTCCCCAATTATGTCTTTTATACGCTGACCAAGCGCTGCGCTTAGCGCAATGGGATCTGCATCACCATAGCTTGCCGGCGTTGCCACTGGCAGACCAACAACAACTTTGGCAGCAGCACCTGGATAGCGACCAATATAAAGACAGCCAGGCATGGATCGACCACTGCTCTGGCCAATACCCACTTACACCCCGGCAAATTCGCAGCATTGCCGCGCGCATTAATACCGAAAAATCCGTACACGCCATTAACCAGCGCCTGGCTCAATACAGCCGTGAACAATTGCGCCAAGACCTGCACGGCCTCGCCCAGATTTTGCCACCGAGTACCCTGGACTGGGAGCGTTTAATTCTTGCAGACAGTGAAAAGCAAACACTCAAGGCCATTGTCGCCCAAGTACAGCAGCGCCAGCAGGTCTACGAACAATGGGGTTTTGCCGAGCACCTCAACTACGGCTTGGGCACGGCGGCTTTATTTTCTGGCAGTAGCGGCACCGGCAAAACCTTAGCCGTGCGCATGATCGCAAACGCCTTACAGCGGGATATCTACCAAGTGGATTTAAGCCGCATTGTCGACAAGTACATCGGCGAAACCGAAAAAAAACTGGATACACTCTTTGCCGCCGCTGAAAACAGTGGCGCCATTTTATTATTCGACGAAGCCGATGCCCTGTTCGGCAAACGTACCCAGGTGCAAGACGCCAAAGACCGCTACGCCAATATGAGCGTCAGCTTCTTGCTACAGCGTATGGAACACTACAGTGGCCTGTCTATACTCACCACCAATCTGCGCAGCGCCATCGATAACGCCTTCACCCGGCGCCTTAACTTTATCGTCCAATTCTCATTCCCCAGTGCGGAACAACGACAACAGATTTGGCAGTACGCACTACCGGCCAAAGTACCCACCGACAATATCAACTACCCAAAATTGGCTCGCTTAAGCCTTGCCGGCGGCGTTATTCGCAACATCACACTCCGCGCCGCTTTTATCGCGGCAGAAAAACAACAAACGCTGAATATGCGCACACTGCGCGAAGCGGCTGCCCAAGAGTTTTTGAAAATGGACAAAACCCTGGACGAAAAGCTGGTGGCAGATTGGTGAGTGAAGTTAAAAAATTCATTTAAAAAACGCAGCAATTATAGAGAACTATTATGGCCACTATACCCAGCTTTTTAGACAGCATCGTCAGCAACATTAGCGAAAACTTCCCGCAACTTAAAACCTGCGTGGTACTCCCGGGCTTTATCGAAACCACTGAGCTGCTAGAAGTACATCGCAACACCCCCGGTGTTTTTGTCGCCCACGTTGGCAACGGTGAAATTAAACACATAGGCTCCGGTGAAAGCGATGTCACCATGCAAATGGTTATGTACCTACTGGTGGTTGATCAGCCCGGCGAAGCCGACGGTATTCGCAATGCCATCGAGCGGGAGCGGGTGGCTCAAGACCTGCTCACCGGCTTACTTATCCATATGAGCTCAACTGCTCAGCGCTGGGGCATGGATGACGTTCACCCCGTCACCCATATCGAGAGTGCCGACGTTCACGGGCTAACCAATAATTTTACGCCCCATACCAAAGATTGGCGTTTAGGCACGGCGGTATTGGCCAGGGCGGCGGATCTTTATGGCCGGGATGACCCCATTAGTAAGTTAGCGCTGTGGGCCATTACTTGGGAGCAGAAAATACGTGTGGGTCATAACGTCTTTCGTGACACCGATACACCGATACCCACTGATGTGCAAGTCAGCGAACTGGATAATGAGTTTCAGCCATTGACTTAAGGTCTTTAGCGTCCCGCTACTGTTACAGCATGCTTAAACATTTGAGAGATTGTTATGTATAAACCAGCAACAAAAAACAACTCTGGCCAAGAACAAAAGCCCCAAAAAAAGGGCCTTGTCTCCGGCAAAACGAATACTCGCCAACAATCACCAGACAAAGCGCTGGCCATTAATCCAATAGCGGGTGATCATAGCGCACTGCCCATGCAGTGCAAAGCACTGGGCGATAACCAAGCGCCAGCGATCACTAATCATAAACCGATTGAACGCAAGGATAGTTCGGCTAATAACGGACTTCCCATGCAGCTAAAAACCGCCATTGAAGAGCTTTCTGGCTTTGCCATGGATGATGTCAAGGTTCACTATCACTCCAACAAGCCAGCGCAATTGCACGCCCACGCTTATGCCCAAGGGAATGATATTTACCTGGGGCCGGGCCAGGAAAAACATCTGCCGCACGAAGCCTGGCATGTAGTGCAGCAAAAACAAGCACGTGTTAAACCTACCTTACAGCTTAAAAATAAAACCACTATTAATCACAGTGACAGCTTGGAAAAAGAAGCGGATGTTATGGGCCATAAAATAGCCACCCATAGTAAAACCATACAGCAGTCGGTTGCGCCTCGTCGAGACAACGATTCGCCAAACCCTATGGCGAACGGCCCTGTTGTTAATGGTTCGGTTATTCAATGCAGACTCAAGTCG